>DASVAP010000017.1:0-3994 GCA_036376275.1 Planctomycetota bacterium
CGATCCCCATGGCCCCCTTGGCCACCTCGCCCATGACCCGGTACCGGCCGAAGGACTCGCGCCCCGCCAGGCGGTCGAGGAGCTGATGCGAAGGTGCGGACTCGTCCATCTCCGTCCCACTGGAGAGCGAGACTTCCGGAGACTCCTCACAGAGGTGGCGTCGGATGCGCTCGTGAACCGATCCCTGCTCATCCGCGGCCTCCGGACCGAGGGGATCGAGGACTCGCTGGCGCTGTAGTTCCCGCAGGTCGGACTCCAGCTCGGGATGGGCCTTCAGCACGTCCTCCAGGGTCAGGCTCTCGCCCCGCGCCAGTCGCGCCAGGAAGCCCTGGAACACCTTCCTCGCGTCCGATGAGATCCCATCCGAGGAGCACGAACCCATCACGAATCCTCCCGGTCCTCGTCCAGCGTTCCCCGATTCTCCCGGATCGGGCCCCAGGCATCTGAATAGCACGGGCGGCGTGACCGCGGAACGCGAATTTCCGCCTTCCGGCGCGTCCGCGGAGCGGCAGCGCCCCGGGCCGCGAGGCGGAACTGCCCCTACAGGTGCCCCTGCGCCTTCAGGTGTTGCAGCAGGGTGCGCAGCGCCTGGGGCGAGTTGGTGGGCGTCGGGCGGCCGACCTGGTCGAGCTCGTTCTGGCCGTGGCAGTTGGCGCAGGTGCGGATCTCGCCGGGCTGGAAGCTGATCCAGTAGCGCTCGTTCACGACCGGCGTGCCGTCCGGGGCCGTGAGCTGCCAGCTCACCGCGCGGCGCGCGGGCACGAGCGCGGCCATCGAGCCGTCCGGGCCGAGCGTGACGCTGCCGCTCGGACCGCCGGGGTTCGGCGGGTTGACCGCCGCCGGCGTGTGCAGCGGCTGCGCCAGCACGCGACGCCCGCCCTGGGTGCCGAAGATGCCGTTCACCAGGCCGCGGATCAGGTCGCCCTGGAAGATGCGCAGGTACGCCACGTCGTAGACGCGGCCCGCGCCCGCCAGGCTCTGCACGCCGCCAGGGATGCGCAGGTTGAGCGGCTGCTGGCGGTCGTTCGGGTCGCGCGAGGTGACGTTGCGGCTGACGATCAGGGCCAGGTCGTTGGCGCGCAGCCACTGGCGCAGGGTGCCGGGCTGCACGCCCTCGGCCGTGAGCGCGTCACGCTCCGGCGTCTCGAGCGGAGCCTCGACGGTCGCGGGCGGGACCGGGCGTGCCACCACCTCGACCGGGTCGAGCTCCCACAGGTTGCCGTCGAAGGTGTCGAGCTGGAAGGGATCGTAGTACTGCACGCGCTCGCGGATCCCGCGCGTCAGCGCCTGGCCGGCGCGGTAGTAGCCGTTCGAGCCCTGCACCAGCACCTTGAGCCGGAAGTCGAAGCGCGAGCGCGGCATCGAGGACGTGCCGAGGTTCTGCTCCTTCCTCGTGTTGGCGGTGTGGGCCGCGATCAGCGTCCCGTCGGCCAGCGGGAGCGGCGAGCGGTAGAGCCCGCTGTGGTTGGCGCTCGGGGTGCTGGTCGGGTCGCGCGTGTCCGGGTGCGTCAGCCAGGTCACGACCATGTCGTTCGGGTTGGTCGTGGGCGTGCCCGCCAGGGCCACGAGCTGGCCGCTGGAGTGCGTGTCGAACTCGCGGCAGTCGGTCCCGACGTAGAGGCCCGGCACCGTCCGGGACTCGCGCACCTGGTGGAAGGAGCCGATCTGGCGCCGGTTGGCGACCCAGGGGTCGAAGCCGACGTGGTCGACGACGTTGGGGTCGTCCTTGCGCATGCGCTCGAAGTAGTCGAACAGCTCGTGGCGGCCGACGTGGTTGAGCGTCTCCTCGGCCGTGCCGTCCTGGTTCAGCATCCACAGCTGGAAGTGGTTGAAGCGGTTGCCCACCAGGTGCGGCTCCCAGCCCGCCAGGTCGCCGCCGTAGCCGGGCGTCGAGTTCACGAAGTCGATCCACTGCTTGCGCGGCTCGGGGAAGACCTCGGGATCCGCGCCGGTGTTCACCGCGCCCGGGCTCTCGTCGGACCAGTTGAAGGTGCCGTAGTTGCTGAAGCCCATGCGGTCCTGGTCCGCTTGCTGGTCGCGCTCCAGGTGGTCCCAGCGCGTGAACACCACCCGCCCGAAGCGGTCCACGATGGGCTTGAAGACCCCGGAAGGCGCGTGGTTCATCAGGAACAGCGTCCCGGCCACCGGATCGAGGCTCCAGATGCCGGTGTTGGTCGTGGCCTCCTCGTACTCGTCGAGCTGCGGGTGCAGGTGCGCCGCGCCGTTGCGCGGGCGGTCGGAGGTGAACAGGATGCGCCCGTCGCTCGCGTAGGCCGGGCTGACGTTGTTGTAGTTCGCGGGCTGGAGCGCGACCCGGGTGATCACCGCCGTGTCCTCGCGCCCGAGGCCAGTCACCTCGTAGAGCTGCCACCTGTAGTTGCCCTCGCCGCCGCTGGTGGGCGCGCCCACGATCATGCTGAAGACGGCCTTCGTGGCGCTCCAGTGCACGCACGGCTCGCGCACGGCGATCGCGTTCGCGCCCTGGAACACCTCGCTCGTGCCGTAGCCGGCCTCGAGCGTCAGGTTGCGCAGCGTGCCGTCCTCGTAGCGGATCCACAGGTCCCCGCCGCGCGGCGCCGCGTAGGGGCTCGGGTTGTGGGTGCCGAAGGTCGAGGCGATCGTGGTGAAGTCGGCCACGACCGGCACCTGGGTCACGAACAGGATCGGATGGGGCGTCTCCGGCGGCGGTCCGTCGTCCGACGAGCCACCCGGCGCGCAGGCCGCCAGCCCGAGCGCGAGGACGAGCACGAAGGCTCCCACGGGTCGCTTCCCCTTCACCCGCGCTGCCCTTCGAACCCCGCGTCTACGCTTCTTGAAAGCCTCGTATACCCGCTACCGAACTCTCACGCGGGGCCGGAAAAAGAGTGCAGCCCGGCCGCTCCGCGCACCCTTCAGCGCGTGGCCAGGCAGCCGACGACGCGCGCGCCGGCGCGGTGCCCGGGGTCCGCGAGGCAGGCCAGGAAGGCATCGCGCACGCGCTCCAGCTCGTCGCCGCAGCGCTGCCGCAGGAGCTGCATGCGCTCGAAGCGCGCGCGCCAGGCCTCCAGCACCTCCGGTGAAGCCGGACCGTCGCCGGCGAGTTCAGGATCGGCGAGCGCCAGCTCCGCGCTTACCGTCAGGCCCGCGCGCGCGGCGTGCGCGCGCAGCTTGCGGCCCATGCGGAAGTCGTAGCGCCCACTGGCGAGCGCTTCGTCGACGTAGGCCGCGAGGATCTCCCGCACGCGCGGCTCGAGCGGCTCGTGCGCGAAGAGGTCGTCGACCTCCGTCATGGCCAGCCAGCCGCCCGGGCGCAGGAAGCGCGCCCAGCGCACGAGCTCGGGGGCCAGATCGGGGAAGTAGGCCGGCACGAAGCTGCACCAAAGTCCGTCGAAGCTCGCGGCGGGGAGCTCCAGGGCGCGCAGGTCGCCCACACGGAACTCGGCCAGCTCCAGGCCGAGCACGCGCGCCGCGGCGACGAGCTCCGGGTTCGCGTCGATCCCCAGCACCTCCGCCCCGCGCGCCACGAGCTCGGCGGCCGCATCGCCCGCTCCACAGCCCAGGTCGAGCACGCGCGTGCCGGGCCGCAGCGGGAGCCGCTCGAGGACCACCGGCCAGTCACGCCAGGCCCGCTGGCGCCGGTACTCCTCCGCCAGGCTCATGGCAGCCCGTAGACGCGCCGCGTGGGTGCGCCGTGCCCGACCAGGCGCCCGGCCAGCTCGAGCTGCGTGAAGGCCCGCCGCGCGCGCGACAGGCCAACGTTGTGGGCCCGCGCGAAGACCGCGGCGGTCGCGCCGGCCGCGGCGCCCGGCGCGAGTCCCTCCAGCCAGGCCAGCACCTTGCGCTGCAGCGGATCGAGCCCCGTCGAGGAGGCACGCCCGGCCTGGATCGCGCGCAGTGTCGCCCCGCTCGCGCGCCGGTTCGAGGCCCCCACGCGCGCCACGACCTCGCGCGCGCCGTCGTCGCCGACCACCGCGTGCGGGCGCGCCGGCGAGACCGGCACCGCGCACCACACCAG
>DASVAP010000018.1:0-4299 GCA_036376275.1 Planctomycetota bacterium
ACCGAGTAGACCTCGGCGCGCACGAAGCCCTTCTCGAAGTCGGAGTGGATCTTGCCGGCCGCGACCGGGGCCGTGTCGCCGCGCTGGATCGTCCAGGCCTTGTTCTCCTTCTCGCCGGCGGTGAAGAAGGTCTGCAGGCCGAGCAGCGCGTAGACGGCCTGGATCAGGCGCGGCCGTGCGACCTCGGTCAGCCCGAAGTCGGCCTGGAAGGCGGCGCGGTCGGCCGGCTCCATCCCGGAGAGCTCGCACTCGAGATCGCCGCAGATCGCGATCGAGGGGGCCTTGCGGCTCGCGGCGAAGGCGGCCACGGCCTGGGCGTGCTTGCCGGTGCCGGCCACGTCGTCGTCGCCGACGTTGGCGACGTACAGGACCGGCTTGAGCGTCAGCAGGAAGAGCGGGCGCAGGATCGCGAACTCGGCCGGCTTCCACTCCGCCAGGCGCAGCGGCACGCCGTCCTCGAGCAGCTTCTTGGCGCGCTCGAAGACCTCCTTGTGCTGCGTGCCCTCCTTGTCGCCCGCGCGCGCCTTCTTGCCGACGCGGTCGATGTTGCGCGCCAGGGTCTCGATGTCCGTGAAGGCCAGCTCGAGCTCGAGCACCTCGATGTCGCCCTTCGGGTCGACCGGCGTCGCGCGGGCCACGTCGGCGCGCTCGAAGCAGCGCACGACGTGCATCAGGGCGTCGGTCTCCTTGATGTGGCCGAGGAACTTGTTGCCCAGGCCCTCGCCCCGCGACGAGCCCGAGGCGAGACCCGCGATGTCGACCACCTTGACCTTGGCCGGCACGACCTTCTGCGTGGGGATGAAGCGCGTGATCGTCGCCAGGCGCTCGTCCGGCACGTCGACCTCGGCCAGGTTCGGCTCGACCGAGGCGGCGACGTAGTTGTGGCGCTCGGCCTTCAGGCCGGTGAGCGCGTTGAAGATCGAGGTCTTGCCGACCGTGGGCAGGCCGACGATGCCGCAGGAGAGCGCCACGCTACTTGGCCCCCACGCTACTTCGCCTCCAGGGCGGCGACGCAGTCGATCTCGACCAGGGCCCCCTTGGGGAGCTGGGCCACCTCGACCGTCGCCCGGGCCGGCGGCTGCTCGTCGAAGAAGGTGCCGTAGACCGCGTTCATGCGCGCGAAGTCGTCCATGTGCTGCAGGTACACGGTCGTGCGCAGCACACGCCGCAGGGACGAGCCGGCCGCCACCAGGACGTTCCCCAGGTTGGTCAGGACCTGACGCGTCTCGGCCTCGATCCCGCCCGGGACGAGCTCGCCCTTGCGTGGATCGAGCGCCACCTGGCCCGAGCACCACACCAGGTCGCCGTGCACGATCGCCTGGCTGTAGGGCCCGATCGCCCCGGGGGCATCGGGGGTCGAGACGGGACGACGGTCTTGCATGGGGGGCTCGCGGCGGAGAGTCTGGGCCGAGGAAGAAAGGGCGCAGATTATGGGCATGCTCGCACCTCCCGCCAAGGACGTCGGCGCCGGGCTCCGCGCGTGCGTGGCGCTGCTCGCGCTCCTGGGCCTCCTGGCCGCCTGTCGCGGCCCGCGGACGGTCGAGCGCAGCGCGCTGTGGATCGCGATCACGGGCGAGAACCAGCGCCTGGTCGACCTGTTCCGGGCCGGCGACCTGCTGGGCGTGGCCGACCTCTACGACGAGGAGGCCGAGATCCACGCCCCGGACGGGACGCGCAAGGCGGGACGCGAGGAGATCGACGAGCACTGGTCCGCGATCGAGAGCCCGGTCGCCTGGCGCCTGGAGGCGCGCACGATCGGCGGCTCGGAGGCGCTGGCCTACGAGACCGGCACGGCGCGCATGACCACGCGCCAGGGCGAGGCGCTGGTCACGGCCGTGACCCACTTCCTGCTCGTGTGGCGACGGGACGCGGGGGGCACCTGGCGCATCCTGCTGGATGCCCAGTGGCCCCAGCCCACGGACTGAGCCCACGGACTGAGCCCACGGACTGAGCCCGCGGACTGAGCCCGCGGACCAGGCGCGCCGGAGATTGCCAGGGCGCGGGCCCGCGGCGAGGATCGAGGCCGATGCGGCCCCTCCTGATGCTCCTCCTCGCGGGCCACGGGAGCGAGGAGCTCCACGCTCCCTTCGCGGTCGAGGCCGGCGGGGCGGTGCTCGACGTGGCCGGCGGCAACTCGGCCCCGGCCTGGGCCGACTTGACGGGCGACGGCCTGCCGGACCTCCTGGTGGGGCAGCTCGAGGAGGGGCGCGTGCGCCTCTATCCGAACGTGGGCACGCGCGCTGCGCCGAGGTTCGAGCGCTTCGAGCTCCTGCGCGCCGGCGACGGGTTGCTCGGAGTGCCCTTCGGTTGATGCACCGGCGCCGGTCCACAGGTCGTGGACCTCGATCGCGACGGGCGCGCCGATCTCGTCTCGGGCAGCTACCTCCCGGGCGACGTCTTCTGGTTCCCGCGCGCCGCCGACGGCGGCCTCGGGGACGCGCGGCGCGTGGACCTCGCCAGCGGCGAGCCCCTGCGCGTCGGGCGCGCCTCGTGGCCCTTCGTGGGCGACTGGGAGGGCGACGGCGACCTCGACCTGGTCGTCGGCAACATGCTCGGCGCGGTGCTGCTGGTCCGCAACGGGAGCGGCGGCGTGGCGCTCGCGCTCGCCGCGCCCGAGCCGCTGCGCGTTGCCGGCGCGGAGCTGAAGCTCGTCGCGACCAACGCCGCCCCCTGCCTGGCGGACTGGGACGGCGACGGAGCCCAGGACCTCTTGCTCGGCGCGGGCGACGGCGCGGTGCGGCTCTACCGCAACGCGAGCCGCAGCGGCGAGCCGATCCTGGGCGCGCCCGTCGAGCTGATCGCGCCCTGCCCCGCCGGAGCGCCGCCGGCCCGCCCGACCCGCTCCGGACCGCGTGCGCGCGTCGCCGTCGCCGACTGGAACGCGGACGGGCGCCTCGACCTGCTGGTGGGCGAGCACGTCAGCGAGGACGGCCCGCCGGTCACGCTCGACGCCGCCGGCGAGCGTGCGCTGGAGGAGGCCCTCCGCGCCAGCGCGGCGCTCGGCCTCGAGCGTGGCGAGCGCGAGCGCGCGGCCTTCACGCGCTGGCTGGCGGAGAAGCGCATCCCCCCGGGCGAGGCCAGCGCGCACCACGACGACTTCCTGGTCGAGTGGGAGGCCGGCGCCGAGGGGCGCGCGCTGGTCGAGCGCCAGGCGGAGCTGACGGCCACGCTCGCGCGCCTGCAGGCGCCGGTGCTCGAGCACGGACGCGTGTGGGTCTATCTGCGGCGCGCGCCCTGACGGCAACCGCCGCCACCCTCCCGCCGGGCTTCTCTCCCACCTGATTGTTCCGTCTCCGCGTCCTCCGCGTCCTCCCTCCGCGTCTCCGCGCTCCTCCGCTCCGCCTGGAAGAGAAGCGGAGCGCGGAGACGCGGAGGGAAGACGCGGAGGACGCGGAGCAGAAGGGAGGCGGAAGGCAGGCGCCTGGCGCTCCGTTCAGGCCTTGCCCCAGTCGCGCTGGGCGGCGAGCAGGCGCGCCGGCACCTCGCGCATCGGCACGCGCTCCTGCAGCATCGAGTCGCGCTCGCGCACGGTCACGGTGCCGTCCTTCAGGGTGTCGCCGTCGACCGTGACGCACCAGGGCGTCCCGACCTCGTCCAGCCGGCGGTAGCGGCGCCCGATGGCCGCCTTCTCGTCGTAGAAGGTCGTGAAGCCCAGCTCGCGCAGCTCGGCCTCGAGCTCGTGGGCCTTCTCGGGCATGCCGTCCTTCTTGACCAGCGGCAGGACCCCGACCGTGATCGGCGCGATGCGCGGGTGCAGGCGCAGCACGACGCGCGTCTCGCCCTCGACCACCTCCTCGGCGTAGGCGTCGATCAGGAAGGTCAGCGCCATGCGGTCGATCCCGCCGGCGGGCTCGATCACGAAGGGCGTGTAGTGCTCCTTCGTCTCGGGATCGAAGTACTCCAGGCGCACGCCCGAGGCCTCGGAGTGCCGCTTGAGGTCGAAGTCGGTGCGACAGGCGATGCCCTCGAGCTCGCCCCAGCCGAAGGGGTACTCGTACTCGACGTCGCAGGTCGCGGTCGAGTAGTGCGCCAGCTCGGAGGCGTCGTGCTCGCGCACACGCAGCTTCTCGCGCCGGATGCCGTGCTCCAGGTACCACTGGAGGCGCCGCTCGCGCCAGTAGGCGTACCAGCGGTCGTTCTCGGCCGGCGGCACGAAGTACTCCATCTCGGCCTGCTCGAACTCGCGCATGCGGAACACGAAGTTCCCGGGCGTGATCTCGTTGCGGAACGACTTGCCGATCTGCGCGATGCCGAAGGGGGGCTTCAGGCGCGCCGACTCGAGCACGTTCTTGAAGTTGA
>DASVAP010000019.1:0-2745 GCA_036376275.1 Planctomycetota bacterium
GTAGATCTTGGAGAACAGGCCCAGCAGCTCGTGGGTGTCCGCGTCGAAGATCCCGCCGCCGGAGTTCCCGATGTAGGTCGGGGCGTTGATCATCCAGTAGACCTGGCCGTCGACGTGGTGGCTGCAGGTCGCGATCTCGCCACGCGTGGGGATCGGGTCGTTGCCGAGCGGGCAGCCGACGGCGACCACGCCGTCGAAGATGCGCGTGGAGGCGAGCTGCGTGCGCGGGGCCAGGCGCGCGCCGAAGTCGAGCGCGTCGGCCGTCACGATCTCGAGCAGCGCCGCGTCGAGCTTCGGATCGTGAGCGAGGAGCCTGGCCTTCTCGTGGCGCGTCGTCCCGTCCTCGCGGTAGATCTGCACCGGCACCGGCAGGGCGAGGTCCGGCGGGTCGCCCTGGATGTCACGCACCACGTGCCACGCGGTCAGGATCGGGGTACGGAAGCCGCCCTCCGCGCGAGCCTGCGAGGGCAGCAGCACGCCGCTGCCGACGCTGGCGTCGCCGGCGAGCTGCACGACCGGACCGACCAGCTCGCGCCACATCCCGGTCAGGTCCGGCGGGGTCGAGAGCGCCTGGTCGAGGCGCGCGAGACGCGCCTCGCTGTCGCTGGCGCTGCGGCGCGCGGCCTCGGCCAGCTCGCTGAGGGCCTCGTAGCGCTTCTGCAGGCGCTCGTCGCGCGCCGACAGCTCGCGCTCGAGGTCCGGCGCGAAGCTCGCCCGCGCCTGCTCCAGCTCCACCAGGCTCGAGGCCTGGGCCTCGATCGCCGCGCGCACGTTGCCCAGGCTCTGCTCGGCGCTGGCCAGGCGCTGGGAGAGGGCGTCGGTCTCGGCCGAGCTGGCGATCGCCGAGCCGAGCTCGTTCTTGATCCCGTCCAGCTCCTGGTTGACCTCCTCGAGGGCCGTGCGCAGCACGGCCGCCTGCCGCTCGCGCTCGTGCTCGCTGCGCTCGAGGGCGTCCCCGAGACCGGTCAGGCGGGTGCGGACGACGGCCGTCAGGGACAGGGCCGCGCCCAGGGTGAGCGCGACGACCAGGCCGGCGCGCGGACGAGCGGTGGGGGTGTGGAGCGAGGTGTGGGAGTCCATGCCGCGGGCTTCGTGGGGTCGCGTGCGCGCCCCTTTTCGGCTCCGCGGAGAGCGCGAATCCAGCCGAGGCGGGGGAATCAGGGCGCCGCCCTGGGCGCCGTCCGGGTGCCGTCTCGCGACCACAATCCATCGTGGGACAAGAACTTGCGAACGACGATCCGCCCCCTGCAGCGGGAGCGAGCGGCCCCGGGAGCGCTACTCCAGGACCCGTGCGGAGAGAATGCGATCTCCCACTTCGAGCTGGTCGAGCACGTCCCCGCCGGCGCGCAGCTCGCCGAAGAAGGTGTAGCGGCCGTCGAGGTGCGGGGTCGGCAGGTGGGTGACGAAGAACTGGCTGCCCCCCGAGTCCGGGTCTTCGTTGCGGGGCATGCCGAGCGAGCCGCGCGTGCTGCGGCGCGGCGTGAACTCGGCCCGCAGGGCCTCGCCGGCCCAGGGCTTGGCGCCGTTGCCGTCGCCGCGGTAGTCGCCGCCCTGCACCACGAAGCTCGGCACGACGCGGTGGAAGGTCAGCTTGTCGTAGTGGCCTGCCCGGATCAGGGTCAGGAAGTTGTGCACGTGCACCGGCGCCTCGGCCGGGAAGAGCTCGAAGGCCAGCGTGCCGCGCGTCGTGCGCAGCTCGACCAGCGGGTTGAAGCGCCAGGCCGGGTAGTCCGTCCCGGGCAGCGGCACGGGGCGGTCGGGCACGAAGGGCGGCTCCGCCGTGGCGGGTACGAAGCCGAGCTGGCGCACGAGGCGCTTCGCCACCGTGCGCACGTGGGGGCGCGGATCGGCCTGGGCCTCCTCGATCGCCGTCTGGGCCGGGGCGCCGCCGATCGCGGCCAGGAGCTCGAGCGCGGTGAAGGCGAGCTCGGCGCTGCCGTCGCCCTCGGCCGAGGCGAGCGCGGCCCGCACGGGCTCGACGTCGGCCGCGTCCGGCATGGCCTTCAGCCCCATCACCGCCGCCAGGCGCAGGCCGTTGTCGGGCTGCGCCAGGGCCGCGTGCAGGGCCTTGCGCGTCGCCTCGCCCGGGTGCTGGCCGAGCTGCTCGAGGGCGCGCGTCGCCACGAACAGCGAGGGGTCGCGCGCGAGGCCGAGCAGCACCTCGCCCGCGCGCGGGTCGCTCCAGGCTCCCGCCGCGTCCGCCGCCGCCGCGCGCAGGACGAGGTCCTCGTCGCGCGCGCCGCGTTGCAGGGCCTCGAGCGCGTCCTCCGCCGGCCCGAGCCGCACGCGCGCGCGCAGGGTGGCCGCGCGTACGCCGGCCGACAGGTCGAGCCGCCCGCGCTGGAGGATCTCGCGCACGCGGCGCACGTCGCCGAAGCTCGCCGCCGCCTCCATCGCCGCCGCGCGCACGTGCGGGCTGGCGGCGAGTGTGGCGGCCTCCAGGGCCTCGAGCGGGAGCTCCTTCCCGAGCAGCTCGCGCGTGGCCGGGTCGGCCCGGGTCGAGGCCCCGAAGCGCCCCAGGGCGCGCGCCGCCTCGAAGGCGACGCGCCAGTCCTTGCTCGCGCTCGGCCCGGCCAGGGCCGCCGCCGCGGCGCGCACGGCCGCCGCGTCCGGCGCGAGCTCCGCCAGGCCGCGCAGCGCGAAGAGCCGCTCGAGCGGCACCTCCGAGGCCGCGTACTCGAGGAACGGCCCGCGCCCGAGCTCCGCCTTGCGCCGGCCGAGGGCCCACAGGATGCGCCACACCAG
>DASVAP010000020.1:0-7273 GCA_036376275.1 Planctomycetota bacterium
GGAGGCCGTGCTACCCTCCGTCCCGTCGCACTCTGGGGAGGTGCCGGATGGATCGTTTCTCGTACCTGTCGGTGTCGCTCGCGAGCTGGCTGTTCCTGCTGGCGAGCGCGCCCGAGGCCCGGGCCGCCGCGCCCGCTCAGGACGACGTGCTGTGGCGCTGGGAGGAGTTCTTCGTGCCGGAGAACCCTGCCCGCAGGAACCCCCTGGGCTCTCTGCCCGACCTCGACGGCGACGGGTTCCGCGAGCTCTTGCTCGGGGACCCGAACTCGGCGTTTCCGGGTTCGAGCGCGCGCGGCACGCTGTACGTGCTCTCCGGAACCGACGTTCCGCCCGAGGGCTTCCCGCCCGTGCTGAGGGTGCACCATGCGCCGGCCCACACGACGCTCTTCGGCATGTCGGCGGCCAGCGTGGGCGATGGCAACGGAGACGGCTTCGACGAGTACGCCTGCCGGTCCACGGAAGCGTGGTTCCTGTTCGACGGACGCGACGGAAGGCTGCTCTTCCAGGGTGGCCCGGGGCCGAACGACTACAACAAGGGCCCGTTCCATCGCCTCGGCGACCTCGACGGCGACGGCGGCGCGGACTTCATGAGCGGTCACGAGGCGCGCAGCGGACGGACGCTGCAGCCGCTGTTCGCGCTGGCCATCTACGCGGGCTCCGATGGCCCCACCGACGTGTACCCGCTCGGGGATCTCGACTGCGACGGCACGCCCGACTTCGCCGCGTCGAACGACGACAGCGAGTGCGATTTCACGCGGGGCGAGGTGTACTCGGGCCGGACCGGCTCGGTCCTGTACTCGCTCCCCCCCTCTTCGGCCATCTCGCTCGAGTGCGCCCCCGCGGCGGTCGGGATCGGCGATGCGAACGGCGATTCCTGCGCGGACCTCGTGTCCGGGGCGCCACCGCAGCTCCTGTCCGGGCCGACCGGCGCTGTCCTGGACGTCCTGCTCCCGGAGGAGGGCGTGGACGAGGTCCTGCTGACCGCCAGCGGCTACGCCCCGGGCGACCTCGACGGCAACGGCGTGCCCGACTTCCTGGCCTACTGGCGCGAGTGGTATCCACAACCTGGCGAGTCCCTGCCCAGGCACGAGCTGCGCGCGTTCGATGGAGCGACCCGGGAGCTCCTGTGGCGCATGCCCCGGACCTCCCTGATCCAGGCCGGGCACGACTGGAACGGGGACGGGTTCCCGGACCTCCTCGTGCGCGAGCCGGACCATGACCTCGTGCTGCGCTCGGGCGCCCCGGCCCACGTGGGCGCAGGGACGTCACGCGCAGGAGTGCGCGTCGTCGGCTCGCCCTGTGGCACGCTGAGCGGGCTGCGCATCGGCGCGAGCGGTCCTCCGTTCCTCGGTCGGCGCCTCCCGATCCACCTGTCGGGCGTCGCGCCGGGCACGCCGGCGCGGCTCCTGGTGGGCGAGCTCGTGCCCCAGTCCCGCTGCGCGCAGGTGCGCGCCGCCACGACCTACCTGGCGCGCGCGGCGGAGGTCGCGCCCGGCGTGGGCGTCGCGACGGTCGAGCTCGAGCTGCCGGCGGACGTGGTTCACTCCGGCACGTTCCTGTGGGCCCAGTGGGTCGTCGAGCACCCGCGCCTGCGCTCGACCACGGCCGCGCTGGAGCTCCAGCTCGGCCCCGGCCCGGAGCACCCCACTGTCTGCGTCGGCTCGGTCGCGCACCCGGACGGGACGCCGGTCGCCGGCGCGACGGTCGAGGTCGTCGGCCACGGACGCCTGGCGACCAGCGACGCCCAGGGTCGCTTCCGTCTCGAGGACGTCGCCATCCAGCGCCGCGGCTTGCAGGTGATCGCGACGGCCGAGATCGCCGGCGTCCGCGTCTTCCAGGACTTCGGGCCAGCCCCCGCCGTTCCAGGCGGGGTGACCGACATCGGCGAGCTGGTGCTGCGCCCGGGCCGCCGCACGCTCGTCTTCGGGGACGGCGAGCCCCTCTTCGACCTGGAGCCTCGCCTGGAGGTCCTCGGCTACACCGTGGTGCGCCAGCTGCGCTTGCCGCACCTGCTCGCGCCCTACGAGGCGATCTGGCACGTGGGCGCGGCACCCCTCGACGAGCTCGAGCGCTCGCGCCTGGTCGACTTCGTCGCAGGCGGAGGTGGGCTCTACCTGAGCGCAGGCCTGTCGGCCGAGGACGAGGTGCGCGCGAGTCTCGACGAGCTCCTCCGTGCCCTGGTCCCCGGCGCCACCGTGGGCGTGGAGACCCTCCTCACGAGCGACGCCTCCTTCTTCCGCTCGGACGCGCCCGGCGATGTCGCCCGGGTCCCGCACGCTCTCGGCGGCACAGAGAGCTCGAGGCGGTTCTACCCGCTGACGGGCCTCGCCCCCGAGGACGTGGGCAGCGCGAACTCGGTGGGGCAAGTCGAGCTGGGAGCGTGGATGGACTCCACGCTGATCGGCGGCCGCGGCCGCCTGATCGTCACGACCTCCACGGCGCACGTGACCGGCGAGCGCCCGCTGGACAACTTGCAGTCGTTCCTGGCCGGACGCAGCCCGAGCGTGGTCGCCGGCACGGTCCGGCTCGCGAACGGAGCGCGCGTCCCCCACGCGCGCGTGCAGCTCGTGCGCCACGGCTTCGAGACCCGCACGGGTCCCGACGGGCGCTTCCAGTTCTCCGGCGTCCCCGGGCGCCTCGGACCGATCCAGGTCGCGGCCTGGACCACGTTCGACTCGACGCGCCAGCAGGGGCTGGGACTCTTCGATCCGGAGGAGCACGGTCGGACGGGGCTCGAGCTCGTCCTCGACCCTCGGCCCCTGGTGCTCGTCTTCGGGACACACCAGGCCGGCATGCGCGCGAGGCTCGCAGGCGAGCTGGCGCTGGCGGGCGTGCCCACGGAACGGCTGGTGCAGCACATCGACTTCCCGCCCAGGATCGGAGCCTTCACCGTCGCCTGGCACCTCGGCACGGCGGCTTTCTCGGCCGGCCAGCGCGCCGAGCTCGCCGCCTTCGTGCGCGCAGGCGGAGCGCTGCAGCTCAGCGGGGAGAACGGGCACGTGCCCGAGGTGGCCGACGGGCTCGAGGCGCTGCTCGCGGACCTCGGACTGCCCGAGGTGCGGCTCGGAGGCATCTACTCGCAGAGTGTCCAGTTCGACTCCGAGGCCCTCGACGGACTCGCGCTGATCCCGAACGTTCTCCAATCGTGGAACGCGTTCCAGCCCACGTCGATCCTGGGCGTGCCCCGGCGCAACATCCTCGCCCGGATCTCGAGCCAGCGCTTCGCGGCGGCCTTCGACGAGGCCGACCTGCCCGGAGGTCGCGGCCGGCTGGCGCTCCTGACCGACTCCGACTGGCTGATGAGATCCGGATCCGGCCCGGTCGTGGCCAACCTGCAACGCTTCCTGGAGCGCGCCAGCCCGGCCCGGCCGGCCGATCCCGTCGTCCAGCGGCGATGACGGCCGGGGGATCGTCCCCCGCTATCCTTGGGGCCGCGTGAGCGCCCCCACTCCCCTCGCCCAGGCCCTCGGGCGCGTGCCCACCGGGCTCTACGTCGTCACCACGCTGAAGGACGGCCGGCCGCTCGGCTTCGTCGGCTCGTTCCTGATGCAGGCCTCGTTCGAGCCGCCGGCGATCTCGGTCGCGATCGCGAAGGGGCGCGAGCACCTGGCGGCGATCCGCGCGCACGGGCGCTTCGCGGTGTCGGTGCTCGACGACGGGAGCCGGGAGCTGATGAGCGCCTTCTTCAGGCGCCACGAGCCGGGGAGCTCGCCCTTCGACGCGCTCGCGCACCAGCCCACGCCGGGCGGTCTGCCGGTCCTGGCGCAGGCGCTGGCCTGGCTCGAGTGCCGCGTGAGCGGCGAGCACGAGAGCGGCGACCACGTCCTCGTCCTCGGCACGGTCGAGCACGGCGCGCTCCTGCGCCAGGGCGATCCGGCCATCCACCTGCGCAAGAACGGTCTCGGTTACTGAGGCGCCCATGCGACCCCTCGTCCTCGCCGGAGCACTGCTCGTCTCCCTCGCCCCCGCCTGCGCCTCGACCGAGCTCGAGTGGGAGCGCATCGAGGACCCGCACTTCCTCGCCGCGGACGGCTCCTACACGCTCGAGCTGCCGCTCGGCTGGGCGCGCACCGAGCAGGCCCTCACCCACGACGGCTGGGAGCACCAGACGATCACCTTCAACGCCGGCGCGGTGCTGGCGCCGGCCGAGGGCCAGGCGATCGACGCCGCCTCGCCCGAGCTGCTGGCGGCGATGCAGGACGAGCTCTCGGCCCAGCCGGGCATCGAGCTGGTCGAGGTGCGCCCGGCCCGGCTCGACGGCCTCTCCGGCTTCCGCATGCACTTCCGCCGGCTCCCGCTCGAGGAGGGAGGCGAGGCCCCGCCCCAGCAGGCCGTGCTCTACGCCGCGATCGACGGCGTGACGCTCTACGCCTTCTCGCTGGAGTGCTCCGACCCGGCCACGTTCGGACGCGACCTCCAGGCCTTCGAGCTGATGGTGGCGAGCTTCCGGCGGCTCGTGGACTGAAGGCGGACTCTTCCGTCCCACCGGATCGGCCTCGAGGGGTAGGATCCGCCCTCCCCGATCGCTCGATCCCACAAGGGTGAGGTCCTCCGCATGCGTCTGCTCCACGCCTGGCTCCCGCTCGCTCCCTGGCTCGTCCTCTCGGTACCGGCTGCGGCCCAGGCGGGCCCGGGCGAGGCCGGGGCACACGAGCTGCGCGTGGCGGGCCAGCGCGCCGCGGCGCGCATCTGGGAGGAGCCGGGGCCGGCCGGCGAGCGCGTGCCGCACTACCGCCTGAGCCTCGACGGCGAGCGCTTCGGGGCGGCGGTGGCGACGAGCTACGAGCTCGGGCTGCGCTTCGCGCGCTTCGACCCGCGCACGGGCGAGCCGGAGGTGCCCGCGGGGCTGCGCGCCGGCGCGGGGAGCCGCCTGTTCGTCGTGCAGTACTGGACGCAGGTGCTCGAGGACTGGCGCGCGGCGGTGCGCGCGGCGGGCGGGACGATCCACCTCTACCTCGCGAACCACGCCAACGTGGTCGAGCTCGATCCGGCCGCGCTGGCGCGCGTGCGCGCGCTCCCGATCGTGCGCGCGGTGCGGCCGTTCCACCCGGCCTACAAGCTCGAGGAGGAGCTGCTGGCGGCGCTGCAGGAGGGCCGCGGCGGTGCGCTGACGGTGAACCTGCTCACCCTGCGCCGTGGCGGGCACGCCCCGGTCGTGGCCTGGCTGACGGCCAGCGGCGCGACGATCGAGCACGTCTCCGAGCCGACGCACCTCCTGACGGCCACGCTGGACCTAGCGCTGCTGCCGGCCCTGGCGGCGCTGGACGAGGTGCAGTGGATCGACCGCTGGTTCCCGCCGGAGGCCGACCTGAACATCGCGCGCACCTTCCACGGCGCGAACGCGGTCGAGGCGAACCACGGCGTGACGGGGACCGGCGTGCGGGTCGAGGTCATGGACGGCGGCTTCGACACGACCCACCCGGACATGCCGGACTTCCTGATCCACAACGGCAACTCGCCGGACGCGCACGGGACCTGCACCGCGGGCATCGTCGTCGGCGACGGCTCGATCCAGCGCCCCGGAGCGCGCGGCATCGCGCCGGACGCCTTCCTGGTGGTGTCCGACTACGGCTTCTCCTACGCCGGCGGCAGCCGCTACAACCACACGGGCCGCCTGGCCAACCCCGCGCTGCCCTTCCAGTGCGTGCTGCAGTCGAACAGCTGGGGTGGGGGCCTGACGACGAGCTACACGTCGACCTCGCAGAACATGGACCTGATCCTGTTCGACCACGCGCGCATCAGCATCTGCCAGTCGCAGAGCAACGCCGGCACGCAGAACTCGCGCCCCGAGGCCTGGGCCAAGAACATCATCTCCGTCGGCGGCATCCGCCACAACGACACGCTCACCAAGAACGACGACTCCTGGAGCGGCGGCGCCAGCATCGGCCCGGCCGCCGACGGGCGCATCAAGCCGGACCTGGCCAGCTTCTACGACGGCATCCTGTGCACCGACATGGTCGGCGGGAACGGCTACTCGAGCACGAACTACACCACCAGCTTCGGCGGCACGAGCGGCGCGACGCCGATCGTGGCCGGGCACCTGGCGCTGGTGTACGAGATGTGGCACCTGGGCCTGTTCGGCAACGATGCGCCGGGCGCGACGCCCTTCGAGAACGCCCCCAACAACACGACCGCCAAGGCGCTGCTGATCCACTCGGCCTCGCAGTGGACCTTCTCGGGCACGAGCCACGACCTGACGCGCACGCGCCAGGGCTGGGGGCACCCGGACCTCGCGCGCCTGTCGCAGGCCACCGCGCGCATGCTGGTGGTGGACGAGGCCGACGTGCTGAGCGAGCTCCAGAGCCAGGACTACGTGGTCGAGGTCCTGCCCGGCGAGGCCGAGCTGCGCGCGACGCTCGTCTACCGCGACCCGCCCGGCACGACCTCCTCCAGCACGCACCGCATCAACGACCTGGACCTCGTCCTGACCTCGCCGTCCGCCGTCGTCTACCGCGGCAACGTCGGGCTCGCCAGCGGCAACTGGAGCACGGCCGGCGGCACCAAGGACTCGAAGAACACAGTCGAGAACGTGCTCCTTCAGGCGCCCGAGGCGGGCCTGTGGACCGTGACGGTGACCGCCGCCGACGTGAACCAGGACGCGCACGTCGAGACGCCCGCCGTGGACGTGGACTTCGCGCTGGTCGTGAGCGGCGCCGAGCCGCCCCCGCCGGGCCCGCCGGCCGCGCCGGACCGCCTGGAGGGCCGCGCCCTGCCGAGCACCGCGCAGCTCACCTTCCGCGACAACTCGACGGACGAGCTCGGCTTCGAGCTCGAGCGTTCGCTCGACGGCACGAACTTCCTGCCGCTCGTCACGCTGCCGGCCGGCGACACGCACCACATCGACGCCGGGCTCGCGCCGAACACCGACTACCACTACCGCGTGCGCGCCACGAACTCGGCCGGGCCCTCGGCCTGGTCGAACGTCGCGACCGTGCGCACGATCAAGGCCACGAGCCGCTAGGCGATCGCAGATCGCCCACCGATTTCGCCGTCAGCGTGACCGCACCGGTTCTCCGGGCGGGCACCAGCCCGCCCGGTGATCCGGTGCGCATTCCGTGGCCGACCCCGCCGATCCGGCCTCAGAAGATCCGCAGGTACCCCACCAGCCCGAGGTAGTCGTACTCGGCCGAGGCCGAGAGGTTCCCGCTCTCGCTCTCCACGCTGGCGTCGATCCGGAAGTAGTCGAGGCCGACGCCGAAGCCCACGTGGCGGAAGGTGCGGTGCTCGAGCGCGATCCGGGTGTTGTTCAGGAAGCCGTCGTACTCCTCGTACT
>DASVAP010000023.1:0-11627 GCA_036376275.1 Planctomycetota bacterium
GCCGCGAACTCCACGTGGTACACGTGCAGGACGTGGTCCGCCGGGAGGGTCGCAGCGGTCACGTGGGCCAGCCGCTCGCCGGCCTGCAGCGTGAGGTCGATCGAGAGCGGCTCGGCGACGAGCTCGCGGAAGCGATCGAGCTGGCCGTCGGCGTGGACGCGGTGCACGTTGCCGCCGGTGCTCGCGTCGCCGACGCGGCCCTGCAGCAGGATCTCGAATGGAGTCGGCGCGGCCGGGGCGTGCGCCGGAAGCGTGCGCGCCGGCACGCGTTGCGGGTCCGCCTGCTCCTCGCGCGCGACGACCCCGGAGGTGCTTGCCGGCGGGGTCGCGAGGAGCTCGGCCGCCCGCGCGCTCGCCACCTCCGCTCGCTCCGGCTCCGCCTCCGGCCAGACGACGTAGGCCGCCGCGGCGGCGAGCAGGAGCAGCGCCGCGGCGCCCGGCACGAGCCAGGCCGGCGCCGCGCTGACGAGCGGCGCGGCCAGCAGGGCCCAGCGCTCGCGGCCGCCGAACTCGCGATCGAGCCGCTGGCGCAGGAGCTCGTGGGCCCGCGCGAGCTGCGAGCGCACGGTGGCCTCGCTGCGGCCCAGCCGGCGCGCGATCGTGGCCACGTCGAGCTCCTGCTCGTGGCGCAGCAGCACGACCGAGCGGTAGGGCTCCGCGAGCGCGAGGATCGCCGCGCCGACCTGCTGCAAGGCCTCGACCCGCGCCGCGCTCTCGGCCGGCGAGTCCCCCGCCGCGCGCGGCAGGGCCTCGGCCTCGTGCTCGGACCGGCGCCGTCGCGCGCGCAGCCCACCCAGGGCGACGTTGCGCGCGACGCGCACGAGCCACCTGCGCGGCTCCCCCGGTGCCGCCGCCGGCCGCTCCAGGAGCTTCGTCCACGTCTGCTGCAGGACGTCGTCGACGTCCGCCTCGCTGGCGAGCAGACCGCGCAGGGTCCTGCGCAGGAACCCCTCGTGGCGGAGCCACTCCTCGAGACGGGCATTCGTGTGCGCGCTGGTCATGGTCTCCCTGGGTCAGTGTCCGCGGGACGGGGAAACGACGCCAGCCGCCCGGCCCGCGCGGCGCGAAAGCTCGGGAATCCCGCCGAGCCTTGCCCCGAGCCGGGACGGGACGGCTCGCTCCATGGGTCGGCGCCGGCACGCCGGCCCCTGGCCGTGCTGGCTAGACTCCGCGCGTGAGCCCTCGACTCGCGGTCACCGAGCCCGGACGGCTGCGTGCCTTCCTGCGCCTCGCCCTGCCCGGCTGGAAGCGCGCGACCCTCGAGCAGCGCCTCGCGACCGGGTGCGTGCGCGTCAACGGGCGCACGGTGACGCGCCCCGACGCGCCGCTCGATCCGGGCGACGAGGTGGCGGTCCTGGATCCGGGCGAGAGCGAGGCGGCCGGGCCGGCGCGCGTGGCCGGCGGGATCGAGATCCTGTTCGCCGACGAGCACCTCGTCGCGATCGACAAGCCGGCGGGGCTCCTGTCCGTGTCCAGCGCGCGCGAGCGCGAGCACACGGCCCTGGCGCTGGTGCGCACGGCCCTGCGCGGCGCGCGGAGCGAGCTCCCGCTGTGGCCGGTTCACCGCCTGGACCGCGAGACCTCGGGCCTCCTGCTCCTCGCCCGCACGCAGGCGGCGCGCCGGACGCTGCAGGAGCGCTGGACGGAGGTGACCAAGCTCTACCTGGCGGTCGTCGAGGGCGTTCCCGAGCCCCCCGGCGGCACGATCGACCAGCCGCTCCTCGAGGACGAGAACCTCTTCGTGCGCGTCGGCGAGCGCCCCGGCGCGCGGGCCGCGCGCACGCGCTACGCGACGCTGCGCGCCGCCGGCGGGCGCGCGCTGCTCGAGGTCCAGCTCGATACGGGCCACAAGCACCAGATCCGCGCGCACCTCGCCTGGCTCGGCCATCCGGTGGTGGGCGACGAGCGCTACGGGCGCTCGGAACGAAACGCGTCGCGACCGGCCGCGCGGCTCGGGCTGCACGCCTTCCGGCTCGAGCTCCCCCATCCCGCCGAGGGCCGGCGCCTGTCGCTCGAGGCGCCGCCGCCGCGTGCGTTCGAGGCGCTCATGCCCCGAGCAGGGTCACGCTGACGCGAGCAGGGCGGGCTCGCGCGCGCCACGCTCGGGCCACTTTCTGAATTGACGCCTGCGGAGGAGCGTGAGAGCTTGAGGCCTGAACAAGTGGGTAGGCGGTTCGCCCTCGTGCCCTCGGCTGCCTACCCTCTCGTCGGAGGAATCATGCGCCAAGTCACACTTCTTTGTTCGCTTGCTCTCTCGCTCTCCTGCTTCGCGGTGCTGGAGGCCACGCCCGCTGCACAGGGACGAGCCAAGGCCGCGCCCCGGCTGTTGCCCCTGGACTGCTTCGTGCTCGACTTCGAGACCGACGACGACGGCGCGGCCATGCCGCACGGCGCCATGGTCGACCTCGAGTACGACTGCAACGGGCCCGTGTTCCCGATCGCGATCGCCGGCTCGGTCAACACCTCGGCCCAGGACACGCTCGCGATCTTCGACTCGAACGTCGGTCCGACCGGGACGGACCCCGACCTGCTGGTCGGCAAGGGCAACATCCTGATCCTGCAGAACGATTCCAACCTGAGTCAGTGCCCGCCCAGCTCGGGCGTGTACTGCTCCCACAACGACGATGGAGAGGGCGGCACCATCACCTTCATGTTCTGCGTGCCTGCCAGGCCCTCGAGCATCGTCCTGATCGATCAGGACCTGACCAATGTGACCGGGAGCAGCGTGGTGCTCACCGACGTCAACGGCAAGACGCGCACCTACTCGGTCCCGACGAACTGGACCGGCGACATGGTCGAGGACTTCCCGGAGCCGGGCTGGAAGGTCCTGGACTTCACGACCCTGGCGGATCAGCCCGGGTTCTCCGGACCGGCAACCGCCAGCGAGCAGCCCGGCTTCGACCCGAACGCGGTCGTGACCCTGGCGGTCACGTTCAGCGGCTCCGGCGGGATCGACGACCTGAGCTGGTGCCAGCCCATCTGGTAATCACACCCAGGGGACTGGCCCTCCCCGGAACCGTGACGGCCGCTCCGCCAGCTTCCTCCGCCTCTCCTGCAGCGTCGTCGACCTCGGGCTCGCTGGCGACCGGGCCGCGCAGGGTCTTTCGCAAGGACACAGCGTGGGGGGGCGGACGCACGTAGGCTCTTGCGCCCCGCATGGAGCTCTCGGTCGTCGTCCCGGCCTTCGACGAGGAGCGGCGCATCGCCGCGTCGCTCGCGCGCCTGGGTGCGTTCCTGGCCGCGAGCGAGCCGGCCAGCGAGCTCCTGTGCGTCGACGACGGCTCGCGCGATCGCACGGCGGAGCTGGTGCGCGCCTATGCCGCGGCGGCCCCGGTGCCCGTGCGCTTGCTCCAGAACGGGCGCAACCGCGGCAAGGGCGCGAGCGTGCGCGCGGGGATGCTGGCCGCGAGCGGGCGCCTCGTGCTCTTCACGGACGCCGACCTCTCGGCGCCGATCGAGGAGGCCGGCCGGCTCCTGGCGCCCCTGCGCGCGGGGACGCTCGACGTGGCCCTCGGCTCGCGTGCCGTCGACCGCACGCGCATCGCGCGTCCGCAGGCGCTGCCGCGCGACCTCCTGGGCCGCTGCTTCAACCTGGCGATCCGCACGATGACGGCTCTGCCGATCGCCGACACGCAGTGCGGCTTCAAGGCCTTCCGGGCCGCGCCGGTGCGCCCGCTGGTCGCCGCGCTGCGCACGGAGGGCTTCGGCTTCGACGTCGAGCTGCTGGGCCTGTGCCGGGCCGCGGGGCTGCGCCTGGGCGAGATCTCGGTCGCCTGGAGCCACGTCGACGGCAGCAAGGTGCGCGTCCTGCGCGATGG
This sequence comes from Planctomycetota bacterium, assembly GCA_036376275.1. GTDB lineage: Bacteria > Planctomycetota > UBA1135 > UBA1135 > JABFRZ01. Next base: position 3,819 of record DASVAP010000023.1, read on the forward strand.
GCTCGGGATGCTGCGCGACAGCGCGGCCTTCGCCGCGCGCCTGCGACGGGGCGCCTACGCCGAGGCCCTGGCCGCGGCCCGCGCGGCGGGCGCGTGAGCTCCTCGATGGCGACCCCGAGCGCGTCCTCTGCCGCGCCGCCTGGCAGCGCCGGTGAGCGGCTCGTCGTCGCGCTCGTGCTGGCGCTCCTGGCGGCCCTCGTGCTCGTCCACGCCCCGGCGTACGTCGCGGGCGACGAGCCGCTCGGGGCGGACTCCTCCTCGCACATCGTGGCCTCGACGCGCATCGCCGAGCACCTGCGCGCCGGCTCGCCGGGCTGGTGGGCGCCGGACCTCAACCTCGGGTTCCCGCTGGCGCACTACTACCAGCCGCTGCCGCACTGCGCGACGGCGCTGCTCGCGCTGGCCCTCGGCGGCCCCGAGCAGGCGGTGCGCGCCTACAAGCTGTGGGTCGTGGTGCTGCTCGCGCTGGTGCCCCTCAGCGCCTACCTCGGCTTCCGGCGGCTCGATCTCGCGCGCCCGGCCGCGCTGCTCGGGGCGCTCGCGCTGGCGACGCTCTCGACGCGGCAGGAGTCCTTCGGCCTGACGGCGCGCCACGCGCTCTTCGTCGGGCTCTACACGCTGCTCTTCGGGGCCGTGCTCGTGCCGCTGGCGCTGGCCGAGGGCGTGCGCTTCGTGCAGGGACGGGGGCGCGCGCTCCTGGCGGTCCCGGCCTTCGCGCTGCTCTTCCTGGGGCACGGGCTGCTGGCGCTCGGGCTGATCCCGGTCTACGCGCTGGTGGCCCTGGCGGTGCCGCACCCGGATGGGGTCGGGCGCGCGCGGCGCATCGCGCGGCTGGTGGGGCTCGGCGCGCTGTCGGGGCTGCTGATCGCCGGCTGGTTGCTGCCGCAGCTCGCCTGCTCGGCCTACTTCAACGGCTGGCCGCTGAACCTGGGGGCGCAGACGGTCGACGGCTACGGGCTCGGACCCCTGCTCGCGGAGTGGCTGGGGGGAGCGCTGCTCGACCTGAAGCGGCTGCCGGTGCTGACGGTGCTCTCGGCCCTGGGCGTCGGCGTCGCGCTGGTGGGCGCACGCCGCGATCCGGCGCGCAGGGTCGTGCTGGTCGGGCTGGTGCTGTTCCTCGTCTTCACGGCCGGGCGCGCGACCTTCGGGCCGCTGCTGGACTGGGTCTTCCCGCCGAACTCGCGCATCGAGGGCCTGGCGCGCTGGGTGGCGATGCTGCAGCTCTTCCTGGCGCTGGCGGCGGGCCTGGGGGGGGCGCTCCTGTGCCGCAGCCTCGCGCGCCTGCCGTGGCTCGCGCAGCGGAGCTGGCTCCCGCTGGCGCTGGGCGCGGCCCTGGTCCTGGCCCTGGCGCTGCCGCGCCACGCGCAGCTCCTGAGCGCGGGCCTGCGCACCTTCCCGGCGGAGCACGACCGGCCCGCCTTCGAGCGCATCGCCGCCGCGCTGGCCGCCGAGCCCGCGCCGGGACGCGTCTACGTGCGCGAGGAGCTCGGGCACTCCTCGCACTGGGCCATGGCCTACCTCGGCCTCCTGGCGGGGAAGCCCATGACGCTCAGCTACGCCGTCGGCGGGCAGGACAGCCTGAGCTTCTACTACCTCTGGTTCGTCGACCTGACCGACCGCGAGCGCGCGCCGGCCTACGTGCGGCTCTTCGACCTGCGCTACCTGCTGAAGCGCCCCGGGCTGCCGTTGCCGCACCTTCCGCAGACCTTCGTCGCGCGCGCGGGGCCCTACGAGGTGACGCGTCTCGGCGGCGAGCACGGGCTCTTCGAGTGGACCAGCGAGCCGCGCGTGCTCGCGGCGCGCACGCCGGCCGAGGCGCGCGGCGAGTGCCTGCGCTGGATGCGCGAGGAGTACCCGCGTGGAGCGTCGTTCCTGCGCCTGGCCGGGCCGCTGGCGGTGGAGGCGCCGAGCCTGCCGCGCTCGAACCTGGCGCGCGACGGGGAGGGCGAGCCCGTCCCCTTCGCGCCGGCGCGCGCGGTCGCCGGCGAGATCCTGGCGGTGACGCAGGGCCCGTCGCGATTCGGCGCGCGCGTGCGCCTGGACGAGCCCTCCGCCTGGCTCGTGCTCAAGGTCAGCGCCCACCCCTTCTGGCACGCGACGGTCGATGGCTCGCCCGTGCCGATCCACTACCTCTCGCCCTCCTTCATGGGCCTCGCGCTCGGTCCCGGCGAGCACGCGGTCGAGTTCGTCTTCCGCGCACCGGGCTGGCAGAAGGCGCTGCTCGCGCTGGCGCCGCTCGTGCTGGTCGCGCTCGTCGCCGGCGAGGCCTGGAGGCGACGCCGGGCCGTGCGCGGGCCGGGTCCCGGGTGACCGCGCGGCAGGCCGCCACATCGCTCCCCGCGGGTCCGCGCCAACTTCGCCCGGTTCGGGTTCACGTGCGTCGCCCGGCGACCGATAGAGCGCGCGGGAATCGGGGCTCGCCGTGAAGGAACTTCTCGTCTCGCCGGCCGGGGGACCGGTCCGCGTCGGCTCCGCGGGTTCGCATCCGCGAGGGTGGGCATGAGCCCGTCGCGGAAGGACTGGCCCGGCCCGGGCCCCCGGCGCGCGCACGGGGCGTGGAAGACCATCCCGCTCTCGGAGGTCACCGAGCATGCGCCGGCCGCGCGCGGGCCCCACCCCATGGATCTCGAGGCCCCCGGGCTCCAGCGCGAGATCGAGAGCCGCGAGACGAGCCTGGTCGACAACCTGAGGCGGCTCGACTCCGTCGTGCACGACTTCATCGCCTGCCTGGACCAGTCGGGTCCGGCGAGCCCACCGGCCCTGGTGGACGAGGCGGAGTCGGAGAACATCGCGCGCTTCACGCGCATCCTGCGCTCGAAGCCCACCGGCGGCCCGGTGCTGGGACCGGCCGTGATCTGCGGCATGTCCCCGCCGATCCACCTGGAGAGCCTGTTCGGTTTCCTCGGCTCGCTGCGCAAGACCGGCATGCTGCGCGTCCTGGCGGAGGACACCACCTTCATGATCTCGGTCGTGCGCGGCGACGTGGTGCACGCGGTCAGCAACCGGCGCCCGGAGGCCGAGCTGCTCGGCAACATCCTCGTGGCGCGCCAGGCGATCGACCGCTACGAGCTCGACCGCTTCTTCCTCACCTGCGGGCCCTCGGCCTGCAAGATCGGCGAGGCGCTGAACCGCCAGGAGCTGGTGAGCACGCAGGAGCTGCGCGGAGCGCTCGAGATCCAGCTGCAGCAGCTCTTCGACCGGCTGCTCGCCGTGCGCTCGGCGGAATGGTGCTTCCACGAGGGCGAGGTCACGCTCCCCTACATCAACCTGCGCGTGAACGCGACGCGGGTGCTGCTGGAGAGCGCCCGCAAGCGCGACGAGGACCACTCGACCGGGACCTGAGCCTCGCGGACGCGCGGGGGCTTCCGGCGCCCTCAGCGTCCCAGCACGGTCACGCTGACGCGCCGCGCGTGGCCGGCGTGGCGGTGCTCGTAGAGGTAGAGCCCCTGCCAGGTGCCGAGGTCGAGCCGGCCGTCGCGCACGGGGAGCGCGATCGAGGTCTGGGTCAGGGCGCTGCGCACGTGGGCCGGCATGTCGTCGGGGCCCTCGGCGTCGTGGCGGAAGAGCGGGTCGCCGTCGGGCACCGCGCGCGCCAGCCAGCGCTCGAGGTCGCGGCGCACCTCGGGATCGGCGTTCTCGCACAGGATCAGCGAGGCGCTGGTGTGGTGCACGAAGGCCGTGGCCAGGCCCGTCGCGACGCCGGCGGCGGCCACGATGCGCGCGACCTCGGCCGTCAGGTCGGTGGTCCCGCGCCCGCGCGTGCGCACGACGAGCTCGTCGCGGTGGACGCCGGCGCTCACGTCCAGCTCGGCGGGCGCTCCATCCAGCCGGTCAGGGCGTGGGTGTCGACCGCGCCGGAGAAGAAGAAGCCCTGGCCGTACTCGCAGCCGAGCTCGCGCAGCATGTGGAGCTGCTCGGCGGTCTCGATGCCCTCGGCCACGACCTCCATCTCCAGCGTGCGCGCCAGCGACACGATCGTGCGCACGATCTCGCGCTTCTCCTCGTCGAACTCCATGCGCGAGACGAAGGTGCGGTCGATCTTGAGCGAGTCGAGCGGGAAGCTCTGCAGCGAGCTGAGCGAGCTGTAGCCCGTGCCGAAGTCGTCGATCAAGAGGCGAATGCCGAGGTCGCGCAGGGAGTGCAGGCGCTCGGCGTTCTGGTGCGTGCGCGCCATGACCACGCTCTCGGTCATCTCGAGCTCGAGGCGCTGCGGCGTGAGCGCGCTGGTCGCCAGGGCGTGGGAGACCGAGCCCATCAGCTCGCCGTCCTCGAACTGGCGCCCGGAGAGGTTGACCGCCACGGCCACGTGGTCGGAGTGCGGGAAGCGCTCGTGCAGCGTGCGCATCGTGCGGCAGGCCTCCTCCAGGACCCAGCCGCCGAGCGGCACGATCAGCCCGGTCTCCTCGGCGATCGGGATGAACACGTCGGGACGCACGAGGCCGCGCTCGGGGTGCTGCCAGCGCACCAGCGCCTCGAACGACGAGGGCCGGCCCTCGCTCAGCGAGACGATCGGCTGGTAGTGCAGGACGAGCTCGCGCCGCGCGAGCGCGTGGTGCAGGTCGGCCTCCAGGCGCAGGCGCTCCTTGGCCTGGCGGTTCATCTCGGGGTCGAAGACCTCGCACACGGTCGCGCCGTCGCGCTTGGCGCGGTGCATGGCCGTGATCGCGTCGCGCAGCAGGTCCTCGGGCCGGTCGGCGGCCGAGCGCGCCAGCGCGATCCCGATCGAGCCCTGGGCGAAGACCTCGTGGCCCGCCAGGCGCAGCGGGCGCCGCAGGGCGCCGGCGATCTCCTGCGCGAAGGCCACGGCCTCGGCGCTGCCGCGCACGCCGTCCAGCAGCAGGCCGAACTTGTCCGCCCCGAGACGCGCCAGGGTGTCGCCCAGGCGCAGGAGCTCGGTCAGCCGGCGCGCGATCTCGACCAGGACCTCGTCGCCGGCCTCGTGCCCGAGGCTGTCGTTGACGGTGTGGAAGCGGTCGAGGTCGAGGTACAGGACCGCGACCGAGAGCTCCGGGCGGCGCGAGCTGCGCACCAGCGCCAGGGCCAGGCGGTCGAGGAGCAGCGACTCGTTCGGCAGGCCCGTCAGGCGGTCGTGCGAGGCCTCGACCAGCAGCCGGTTCTCGGCCAGCTTGAGGGCCGTCACGTCGGTCAGCGAGCCGCCCAGGAGCTCGCCCTCGCGCCGCGCGCCGCGCACCAGCACCCAGCGCCAGCTCCCCGAGCGGTGGATCATGCGCAGCTCCAGCTCGGCCACGCTCGACTTGCCGGACATCAGGGCCCCGAGGGTCTCCTTGAGGGCCGGCAGGTCGTGCGGGTGGACGCGGCGGAACCACTCCTCGGCCCGGTCGGCCAGCTCGTCCTCGCCGTAGCCCAGGAGCGCCTTCCAGCGCGGGGAGTAGCGCACCTCGCCGCGCACGACGTCCCAGTCCCACAGGCCGTCGCGGGCCCCCTCCCAGACCGCGCGCAGGCGTTCCTCCGCGCGCCGGGCCTCGGAAAGGGGTGCCGAATCGGCCATGGAAGGGCACGAGCTAGCCGAAGCGGCGCCCGCCAGGCAAGGGGCCGTTTCCGGCCGGCCCCATGGGTCGCAGCGCGCTCCGCGCCGAAGAGTGCGTCGGCCCGCCGTTTACCGAGGCCGATCCGCTTCCCGTGGAGCCCGGTCGAGAAAGGATGACTAGGATGGATACAGGACACCTCGCCATGCGCCGACTCCGCCCCGCCGCCCGCCTCGCTACCGTCTCCGCGACCCTCCTCCTGGCCGGGCTGACCCTGGCCCAGCAGCAGGAGAAGCAGGAACCCGCCAAGGAAGAGGAGGAGATCCCCCAGATCGAGATCCCCGACCTCTCGGGCCAGAGCAGCGACCAGGAGGAGATGATCCGCCTGTTCCACGAGGTCGAGCGCACGCTCGAGTCGATCGACGTCGAGCTGGCCGACGCCGGCGCCGGGCGCATCCCCGTACCCGAGGGCCGCGACAGCGCGATCGACCGGCTGCTCCAGTCGAACGGCCAGAAGAGCGACCAGGCCGTGTCGGGCATCGAGAAGATCCTCGAGGTCGCCCAGCGCATGGGCGGCAAGTCCGGCGGGACATGAATGCGCTCCTCGATGGCTGCGGGTCAGCCACAGCAGAGCGGCGACAGCCCCCTCGACCAGGAACGCGAGCGCGGCCCGACGCAGGGCGAGCAGACGCCCGATTCGCCGGCCGAGCAGCCGCAGGGCGAGAAGCCGGGGCAGAAGCAGCCGCAGGGTGAGAAGCCCGACGACCGCGGCCCCAACCCGCCGGGCGGCGAGAACCGGCCCTCCGACCCGCGCCAGGACCAGGGCGGGGCCCCGGTCGGCGCCGGCAACGACGCCGAGCGCTGGGGCACGCTGCCGGAGCGCGTGCGCCAGGTCCTGCAGAACCAGATCACGGACGACGTGCCGCTCCAGTACCGCGACTGGATCGACGCCTACTACCGGCGCCTGAACAAGAGCCGCTGAGCCGAGCGGCCGGGCAGGAGCCGGCGGCCTTCGGCCGCGGCGTCCTGCCAGGCGCTCTGGATCGTCCTGGGCGCGCGATCCTCGCGCGCCCCTCCCTGACGCGCCGCCTTCAGCGCACCCGTGCGCTGTACTTGTCGAACGTCAGCGCGCGCTCCAGCGCCTCGACCCCGACGTCCGCGCGCACCGAGAGCGTGACCTCGCCCAGCACGGGATCCACCGCCAGCTCCTGCACGCCGTCGATGTCCGCCAGGGCCGCGTGCAGCTTGGTCCCGCAGCCCTGGCAGCAGATGCCCTCGACCGCGAACGTGCGCACGACGTGGCCGGGCAGCGGCGCCTCCGTCAGCGCCACGGGCACCGCGACGGGCTTCGCGTGCCGGGGGGCGGAGTAGGTCGGCGCCTGCGCGCGCAGCGCGATGAAGGCCAGCGTCGCGCCGGCCAGGACGAGGCCCCCGAGCCACAGCCGCTGCGCGCTCACGCGTCCGCGCTCCCGCGCGCCAGGCGCAGGCCGCTGAACTGCCAGCGCGCCTCGGGGCCGAAGAAGTTGCGGTAGCTCGCGCGCAGGTGGCGCATCGGCGTGACGCAGGAGCCGCCGCGCAGGACGTAGCGGTTGCTCATCCACTTGCCGTTGTACTCGCCCAGGCCCCCGGGGAAGGGCCGGAAGCCGGGGTAGGGCGCGTAGGCGCTGGAGCACCACTCCCACACGTCGCCGAAGGCCTGGTCGAGGCGCACGCCGCTCGGCCCGGCGGGCGCCGGATGGAGGCGCCCGGACTCGAGCAGGTTGCCGGCCAGGGCCTCGCCCTCGGCCGCGTGCTCCCACTCCTCCTCGCGCGGCAGGCGCGCCCCCCGCCAGCGGGCGTAGGCGTCGGCCTCGTAGTAGGAGACGTGGCACACCGGCTCGTCGAGCGCCAGCGGGCGCGGGCCGTCGAGGGTGTAGAGCTGCCAGGCTCCGTCCACCTCGAGCCAGTGCAGCGGCGCGCTCCAGCCGTGGCTCGTGCAGGCCTCCCAGCCGTCGGAGAGCCACGCCTCGGGGCGCGCGTAGCCGCCGTCGGCGACGAACTCCAGGTACTCGCCACAGGTCACGGGCCGGCGCGCCAGCTCGAAGGGCTCGACGTGGCGCCGGTGGCGTGGGCGCTCGTTGTCGAAGGCGAAGCCGTCGCCGGCGTGCCCGAGCTCGATCAGGCCGCCGTCGAAGCTGATCCAGCCGGGCGGCTCCGCGCCCGGCGCGGGCGGCCTGGCGGGCGGTGCGAGCTCGCGATAGGCCGGTCGGAGCGGCTGCGTGCCGAGCAGGTGCTTCACGTCGGTCAGCAGCAGCTCCTGGTGCTGCTCCTCGTGGTTCAGGCC
>DASVAP010000028.1:0-23022 GCA_036376275.1 Planctomycetota bacterium
GGCGAGCGCGACCAGCGCCGCAGCCGCGAGCGCGAGCCCCGGCGCGCGCCGGCGCGCCGTGCACAGCTCCGCGCCGCCCCAGACCAGCGCCAGCGCCAGCCCGACCGAGGGCAGGTAGGTGTAGCGCTCGGCCCAGCCCTGCAACCCGACCTGCACGAGTCCGAGCACCGGCACGAGGAGACCGACGAACCACAGCGCGCCCACCAGGAGATACGGCGCGCTCCGGCGCCTGCGCCAGCCGAGCACGAGCCAGGCGAGCAAGAGGCCGAGGCCCAGCGCGGCCGCCACGGTCCAGCCGCCGCCAGCGGCCAGGTAAGGGTGCGGGTGGATCACGCACAGGCCCTCCGGCACGAGCGACTTCGAGAGGTAGAGCCCGAGCGCGCGCAGCGCGTTGACCAGGCGCGGCCCGAGCGGGACTTCTGCCAGCGGCCCCAGCGCTCCACCGGCGCGCTGGACGAGCAGGGTCACGAGGGCCGAGGCCAGGGCCAGCAGCAGGAAAGGCACTTTTTCGCGGATCACCGCGTACCGCAGGCGCGCGCCGTGGACCTCCCCTGGGCGGGTGGGGGCTGGGGATGGCGGGGGGACGGGGGGGGCGGCCGGCGGTGTCACGAAAAGTCGTTTCAGCGGCCACGCGTCCAGCACCAGGAACAGGGCCGGCAGCGTCACCAGCATCGGCTTCGCCGCGAGCCCCAGGGCGAAGAGCAGCAGGCACAGCCCGTGGCGCCGCGTCCCCCCCTGGCGCGCGTAGGCCGCATGGGCCCACAGCGCCGCGAAGCCGAACGCTCCCGCCAGCAGGTCCTTGCGCTCCGCCACCCAGGCCACCGACTCCACCCGCAGCGGGTGCAGCGCGAACAGCGCCGCCGCCAGGGCGCTGCGCCCGCTCGCGCCCGTCAGCGCGCGCAGCGCCAGGAAGCACAGCGCCGCGTTCAGCGCGTGCAACAGCACGTTCGTGCGGTGGTGCGAGCGCGGATCGAGCCCGAAGAGCTCGACGTCGAGCTGGTGCGAGAGCCACGTCAGCGGGTGCCAGTTGGCCGCGTGCCCCGTGGTCAGGGCCCAGCGCAGCCCCTCCCACGACAGCCCGCCGCGCACGCCCGGGTTGGCGGTGACGTAGGTGTCGTCGTCGTAGTTCAGGAAGGCGAAGTCCGTCGTGCGCCAGAAGAGCGCCAGCGCCAGCGCGAAGAGCAGCGCCGCCAGCAGCGCGGCGCGTCCGTCCGGGCGCGCGCTCATCGCCCCAGCGCGCGCGCGCGCTCCTCGGCCGCGCGCGCCTCCTCCGTGCGCCCGAGCCCCTGGCACACGATCGCCAGCCGCTCCCACGGTCCGACCTGGTCCGGGTGCTCGCGCGCGGCGCGCGCGTACTGCTCGCGCGCACCGGCCAGGTCGCCGGTCGTCTCCAGGAAGTAGCCGAGCGACAGGCGCGCCTTGAGGAAGTCCGGATCCCGTTCCAGGGCCGTCTCGAAGGCCGCGCGCGCCTCGGCGCGCCGCCCGAGGCCGGCGTGGATCGCGCCCAGGTTGATGTAGGTGCTGGGCAAGGCCGTGGTGATCGCCAGCACGGCCTGGTACTCGCGCTCGGCGCCCGCCAGGTCGCCCTGGCGCTGCAGGAAGAGCCCCAGGTGCTCGTGGGCCACGTAGTTGCGCTCGGTCACGGCCAGCGCGCGCCGGCACAGCGTGCCGCTGTCGCGCCAGGTGCCGACCTGCACCTCTGCGCGCCAGGCGAGGAGCCCGGCCGCGACGAGCCCGAGCGCGTAGAGCGCCTGCCGCGCGCGCGCCGCGCGCACGCTCGCCTCGAGCCCGAAGACGAGCACGAGCAGCGCCCCGACCATCGGCAAGTAGACGTAGCGGTCGGCGCAGAGCTGCTCGCCGACCTGCACGATCCCGATCACGGGCAGGAGCATCACGCCCATCCAGGCCCAGCCGGCCAGGAACCACGGAGCGCGCCGGCGCAGGCCGACGGCGGCCGCGGTCACGAGCGCGAGCACCAGCGCGCCGAGCAGCACGCGCGGCCCGAAGGGCTCGAACGTCTCCGGCGCGACCACCGCCGGGTGCGGGTAGAAGAAGGCGAGGCCCGTGGGCCACACCAGCTTCACGAGGTAGGTCGTCGTCCCCAGCACGGCCGTGGCGAAGCGCGCCGGCAGGCCCAGGGCCTCGACCGGCTGCACCGCGCCGCCGCGCGACTGGGCCAGCAGCGTGACCGCGGCGGAAGCGACGCAGAGCGCGACGAGCGGCAGCTTCTCGGCGAGGAGCCGCGCGAGCGGCACCCGTCCCACGCGCCCGAGCGGCCACAGGTCGAGCGCCAGCAGCACGAGCGGCAGGCTGACCAGCATCGGCTTGGCCAGGAGCCCCAGCGCCAGCGCGACGACGATCGCGGCGTAGCGCGCGCGCGAGGGTGCACGCGTCCAGCGCTCGTAGGCCAGCAGCGTCGCGCAGAAGAACAGCCCCGCCAGCAGGTCCTTGCGCTCCGAGGCCCAGGCCACGGACTCGACGCGCTGCGGGTGCACCGCGAAGAGCAGCGCCACCAGGAAGCTCGGCGCGAGCTGCCCGGTGGCGCGCGCCAGGAAGAAGAGCAGCAGCGCCGCGTTCAGCGCGTGCAGCCCGGCCCCGACCAGGTGGTGCGGCCCCGGCGCGAGCCCGAAGAGCTCGACGTCGAGCTGGTGCGAGAGCCACGTCAGCGGGTGCCAGTTCGAGGAGTGGAACGCCGTGAAGGCCCAGCGCACGTTGCGCGCCGTCAGGCCGCCGGCCACGCGCGGGTTCTCGGTCAGGTACGAGCCGTCGTCGTAGGAGACGAACTCGTGGCGCGCGGTCTGGGCGTAGAGCACGGCCACCGCCAGGGCCAGCGCGAGCACGAGCAGGACGAGCAGGCGGGCGCGCGGCGACGGGCGCTCGACGGAGCTCATCGCGTCCGCGTGTAGGCCTTGCCCTCGCGGTAGAGCGCGAGGCGCGCCTCCTGGCGGGCCTTCTCCTCGCCGCGCGCGCGGGCCACGACCTGTTCCTGGGCCTGGACGGCCTCCTCGAGCTGGCCGGCGCGCGCCAGGGCCGCGGCCAGGATCTCGAGCGCGCTCGGCCGGCCGAGCTGCATGGCGTAGCGCGCCCAGCGCAGGGCCTTCTCGCCGTCGAGCAGGCTCTCGTCGGGGCCGGTGGCCAGGATCCAGGCCGCCGCCGCGGCCGCGTCGGGATCGGGCGGCGTGCCGGCGAGCGCCGTCTCGTAGTGCTCGAGCGCGCGCGCCCAGGCGCGCGTCTGCTCGTAGGCCACGGCCAGGTTCAGGTGCGCGATGAGGAGCTCCGGCTGGCGTCGCACCAGCCCCTCGAGCAGGCGCACCGCCTCCTCCGGCTGTCCGGCCTGGAGCGCCACCGCCGCCAGGCCGAGCTGGCCCTGCGGGTCGCCCGGGCGGATGTCGTCGAGGGCCTGGAACTGCGCGCGCGCGCCCTCGACCTCGCCCAGCGAGAGCAGGAGCGCGCCGAGGTCGTGGCGCGCGCGGGCCGAGTGCGGATCGAGGCTGAGCGCGCGCTCCAGCTCGGTCCGCGCGCTGGCCGGTTCGCCGCGCTGCAGGAGCATGCGCCCGCGCAGGGCCGCCAGCTCGCCCTCGGGCCCGGCGTTCGCCGTGGCGCGCGCCAGGCTCGCCTCGGCGGCCTCCACCTCGCCGCGCCGCAGCGCGATCTCGGCCAGGACCAGATGGGCCTCGGCCAGGGTCCCGTCCAGGCGCAGCGCGCTCTCGGCGCAGTTCGCGGCGCGATCGACGTCGCCGCGCTCGACCAGGAGCCGTGCCAGGCCGACCCACGAGGGCGCGTGGCCCGGGTTGGCCTGGATGGCCTGCTCGAGCAGCGCCAGCGCCTCCTCGCCCAGGCCCTCGGCGCGGGCCAGGCCCGCCAGGCGCGCCAGGCTCTCCGGGTGCCCGGGGCGCACCCGCAGGGCTTCGTTGTAGGCCCCGACCGCCTGCGGGAACTGGGCCGCGCCCTCCAGCGCCAGGCCCAGGTTGAAGCGCGCCTGCACGAAGCTCGGGCGCAGGCGCGCGGCGCTCTCGAAGTGCCCGCGCGCGCGGTCGAGCTCGCGGCGCTCGAGGTACACGAGCCCCAGGTTGTTGTGCGCGATCCAGTTGCCCTCGGTGACCGCCAGCGCGCGCTCGAACAGCGCACGGCTGTCGCGCCAGTGGGGCTGCGTGCGCATCGTCACGAAGGTCAGGACGCCCGTCACGCCCAGCCCGGCCAGCACCAGGGCCGGCCCGGCGGCGGGGCGGGCCTCGAGCAGCGCCGCGAGGCCGAAGACCAGCGCCACGTACAGTCCGACCGTCGCGAGGTACGCGTAGCGATCGGCCCAGGCCTGATCGCCGACCTGCACCAGGCCGAGCATCGGCACGAGCATCCCGAGGAACCAGGCCCAGCCCGTGAATGCGGCCGGCAGGCGCCGGCGCCCGAGCCAGGCGGCGCCCGTGAGCACCAGCGCCAGCGCGAGCCCGATCAGCCCGGGCCCGAGCAGCTCCCCTCCGACCAGCAGCGGGTGCGGGTAGAAAGCCGCCAGGCCGCTCGGCCAGAAGGTGACGCGCAGGTAGGCGAGCAGGCCCAGGCCCGCGCTCCACAGGCGCTCGGGGAGGGCGAGCGCCGCGAGCTCGCCCAGCGCGCCGCCCGCCTGCTGCGCGCGCACCGTCAGGACGCAGGAGGCGGCGGCCAGCAAGAGCAGCGGCAGCTTCTCGAGCACGACCCGTCGCGCGCTCTCGCGCCGCAGCCGCTCCAGCGGCCAGAAGTCGAGCAGCAGCAGCAGGAACGGCACCGTGACCAGCACCGGCTTGGCCATCAGCCCGAGCGCGAGCAGCAGGACCACCAGCGCGTAGGCCCACAGGGCCTGGGTGCGCGCCCAGCGCGCGTAGGCCAGCAGCAGCCCGAAGAAGCAGGCGCCCGCCAGGAGCTCCTTGCGCTCCGCGACCCAGGCCACGACCTGCACGCGCACCGGATGGGCCGCGAACAGCGCGGCGACCACCAGGCTCGGCCAGAAGCTGCGCGTGAGCGCGGCCAGGGCCAGGAAGCACAGCCCGGCGTTGAGCGCGTGCAGCCCGGCGTTGACGCGGTGCATCCCGCCGGCGCCGAACCCCAGCTCGACGTCGAGCATGTGCGACAGCCAGGTCAGGGGGTGCCAGTTGGCGGCGTGGAACCCGAAGGCCCAGCGCAGGCCCTCGCCCGTGAGCCCGCGCTGCACGAGCGGGTTCTGGGCGACGTAGTCCGGGTCGTCGTAGTTCAGGAGCTCGAAGCCGCCGGTCCCGAGGTACAGCCCGAGCGCGAAGGCGAACAGCCCGAAGGCGACCCAGAGGTTCCGACCCCGCGGGGGAGGCGCGTCAGGGAGCATGCGGGGGAGGGGCAGGGGATACGGACGCCGCGGCGGGCCCGTTTGGAGCGCGGCGATTCCAGCACAGGAACGCGGCGCTTTCCATCGGCCCGACCCTACTGGGCCCGCGCGCGCCGCTCCGCCTCCGCCGCGCCCGCGGCGTCGCCCAGGGCCGCGCGCACGCGCGCCAGGGCCTCCCAGGCGGCGCGGAAGCCCGGCCGGCTCGCGACGGCGCGCTCCAGGTGCGGGTGCGCGCTCTCGGCCTGGCCGCGGCGCAGCAGCAGCATCGCCAGGTTGAAGTGCGCGTCGGGGTGCTCGGGGAAGAGCTCCAGCACGCGCTCGAAGGCCAGCGCCGCCTCGACGTCCTCGCCGCGCTGGGCGCGCAGGGCACCCAGGTTCAGCGCGGCCGCCGCCAGGCCCGGCAGGCTGGCCAGGGCCTCCTCGTAGAGCGCGAGGGCGCGCTGCGGGTCGCCGTGCTCCTGCTCCAGGAGCCCCAGGCTGTAGAGCGCCGGTGCGTAGCTGGGCCGCAGCGCGAGGGCCTCGCCGTAGGCCGCGCGCGCGCCGACCAGGTCGCCGCGCGCGCCGAGCTCGTTGGCCAGCGCGGTCCAGGCCGCGTGGTTGCGCTCCGTCACCGCCAGCGCGTGCCGGTAGAGCGTCTCCGAGTCGCGCCAGGTGCGCGCCTGGCGCGCGCTGAGCACGGCGCAGGCGCCGAGCAGCAGCACGAGCACGCTCCCGACCGGCACCGCCAGGCGCGCGTGACGCTCGACCAGGCGCGCGAGCGGCAGGAGCAGCGCGAGCAGCAGCCCGACGGTCGCGAGGTAGGCGTAGCGATCCGCCAGGGCCTGCTCGCCGACCTGCACGATGCCGATGACCGGCACCAGCAGCCCCAGGAACCACAGCCAGCCGACCGGCACGGCCGGCACCCGGCGCGCGAGCGCCAGGGCCACGACCGTCGCGAGCACGAGCGCGCCGAGCGCGACGATCGCGCCGGGGGTCCAGGGCGTCCCCGCCGTCCCGGCCAGGGCCGGGTGCGGATAGAAGTAGGCCAGGTCCACCGGCCACAGGAAGCGCTGCACGTACCCGAAGACCGCCACGGGCGCGTTGGCGAGGCGCGCGGAGAGCGGCAGGCCCGCCAGCCCGTGCAGCGCCCCGCCGGCGCGCTGCGCGTGCACGGTCACCACGGCCGACAGGGCCACGAGCAGGAAGAGCGGCAGCTTCTCACCCACGAGCCGACCCGCGCAGCGCCAGGCGTGGGCGCGCTCGAAGCGTCGCAGCGGCCAGACATCCAGCAGCAGGAAGAGGCACGGCAGCGTGACGAGCATCGGCTTCGCCAGGAGGCCGAGCGCGAACAGGAGCAGGACCGCGAGCATGCGCCCCAGGCCCGGAGCGCGCGCGTAGCCGACGTAGGCCCACAGCGTCGCGAAGAAGAGGACGCCCGCCAGCACGTCCTTGCGCTCGCTGACCCAGGCCACCGACTCGACCTTGAGCGGGTGCAGCGCGAAGAAGCCCGCCAGCGCCGCGCTGGTCCAGCCGCGTCCGGTCAGCGCGCGCAGGGCCAGGAAGCACAGCACGGCCGCCAGGGCGTGCAGCGCCACGCTGCTCCAGTGGTGCCCGGCCGGCGCGAGCCCGAACAGCTCGACGTCGAGCATGTGCGCGAGCCAGGTCAGCGGGTGCCAGTTCGAGGCGTGCGTCTCGGCGAAGGCCCAGCGCAGCCCGGCGCGCGTGAGCCCGCCGCGCACGGCCGGGTTGGCGGTGACGTAGTCGGGGTCGTCGTAGCTGACGAAGTCGAAGCCGCCGACCTCGGCATAGGTCGCGCCGACGGCCGCGACCAGCGCGAGCGCGATCCAGCCCGTGCGCGGCCCCGAGGCGCGCTCCGCGCTCACCGCGGACCCCGCTCGAGCTCTGCCAGCAGCGCGCGCGCCTCGCCCTGGGCAGGGTTGAAGGCCAGCACGGCTGCCAGCAGGCGCCGCGGCACCTCGTCCTCGCCGCGCGCGATGCGCAGGCGCGCGCTGGCCAGGTACGCGCGCACGTGTGGGCGCGGCGGCGGACGCAGGGCCACCACCCGATCGAGCAGGCGCAGGGCCTCGTCGCGCTGTTCACCCTCCGCCAGCAGGGCTCCGAGCCCGTGCAGGCCGTCGACGTAGTCCGGGTTCACGCCGACCGCGCGCCGGTAGCTGGCCTCGGCCGCCGCGCGCTCGCCGCGCAGCTCCTGGAAGCGCCCGAGGGCCGCGTTCGACTCGGGCTGGTCGGGCTCGAGCGCCAGCGCGCGCCGCAGCGCCGCCTCGGCCTCCGCCGCCTGCTCCATCTGGCCCAGGAGCAGCCCGAGCCCGCACCAGGCCTCGGCCGAGCGCGGGTCGAGCGCCACGGCCCGCTCGAAGGCCGCGCGCGCCTCCGCGAGCGCGCCGAGGTCGCGCCGCACCATCCCGAGGCGCGTGAAGGCCTCGGCGTCGTGCGGATCGAGCGTCACGGCCCGCTCGAGCGCGCTCCGCGCCGCCTCGAGGTCGCCCATGCGCTGGTGGACCTCGCCCAGCAACGCGTGGGCGCGGGCGGGCGCGAGGCCGGAGCGGACGCTCGTCTCCAGGCTCTCGCGGGCCGCGGCCAGGTGCTCGCCCTGGCCCGGCAGGAGCCCGCGGCGCAGCTCGATCTCGCCGAGGTGCATCCTGGCCTGGGCGGCCAGGCGGGCGTCGTCCGGAGCGAGCGCGCGCCGCAGGACGCGCTCGGCCTCGCTCAGTCGGCCGTGCGCGAGGTGCCACTGGCCGAGCGTGGCGAGGGCGTGGTTGTCGTGCGGCTCCTCGTTCTGGGCCGGAGTGCACGCGAAGCACGCCAGCGGGAAGAGCACGACCAGCGTCAGGACGGCCCGGTCGCCGAGCCCCGCGGCCACCGCACGGCCCGCGGGCGGCGAAATGGCGGGGGAGGGGACGGGTTCGTTCACGCGGGGCGGCATCGTTCGGGTCTACGGTGCCGAATTCAACCTGGCAGAGGAGCGCGGAGACGCGGAGGGAAGACGCGGAGGACGCGGAGCCGGAGGGGAGGCGCAGAGGAGGCAGGCTTCGGAGCCCTTCCGGAGTCGCCCTGACCCACCTCCGGGACTCCCCATCCTGCCTGGCTTCCTCCCCTCCCTCTTCTCCGCGTCCTCCGCGTCTTCCCTCCGCGTCTCCGCGCCCCTCTTCTCCTTGCCCCGGACGGGCCCCGGTGCCGAAGAAGGTCTTTCCATGCCCGCTCCCCGTCGGAGAGAGAAACGCCGGCTCCCCCTGGAGTGGGCCCTGCCGCTCGCCCTGACGCTCTGGTTCACGACCGTCGGCCTGCGCTCGACCTCGTCGGAGCACTCCCTCGTCGCCGTCGCGGCGATGACGCTGCTCTACGCGCTCCTCGCGCTCTTCCTGTTCCTCGGCGCGCGCTTCGCCGTGCGCGCGGGAAGGCCCTGGGGCCTTGCCGCGGCGCTGGCGCTCGCCCTCGTGCCGGCCGCGCAGCTCCGCCTCGATGCCCAGCGCCTGCAGCACCCGCTGGTGCTCGCGCTCTTCGTGCTGGTGGTGGCCGGCGCGAGCTACGCCCTGCTCGCGCGCCAGGCGCCCCGACCGGCGCGCGCCTCGGCCCGGCACCTGGCGGAGGCCTACGGGGCCCTGGCGCTGCTCGCCGGCGCGACCACGCTCGGCCTCTCCGCGAGCGACGAGCTGCGCTGGCACCTCTTCCGCCACCACCGCCTGTTCGCGACGCCGCTCTACGCGCTCTCCGGGCGCTCGCTGCCGGCCGAGCGCGAGGCGCTGTGGAACACGCAGGGGCGCCTGGCCCAGCCCGACGAGCACCTCGAGCAGGCCGGCTCGCCGCCGGTCGCCTTCGCGCGCCCGCCGCACGTCGTGTTCCTGCTGCTCGACACGCTGCGCGCCGACGGGCTGGCGGTCCACGGCGGGGCCAGCGACGTGATGCCGAACCTGAACGCCCTGGCGGAGCGCTCGGTCGTGTTCACCGACGTGCACGCCAACGCGAGCTGGACGCGCGCCTCCTGCGGCTCGATCTTCACCGGGCTCCTGCCGGAGGAGCACGGCGCGGCGCGCTTCCACGAGCGCCTGCCGGAGGGCTGGAGGACGCTGCCGGAGCAGCTGCGCGCGGCCGGCTACCAGACCGCGGCCTTCGTCGCCAACTGGGTCCAGGTCGGCTTCGAGACCGGCTTCGCGCAGGGCTTCGACGCGCCGGACTTCCACGAGCTGGCCAGCGGCGACGAGATCCTGGCGCGGGCCGGCGCGGATGCGAACGAGCACGCCGTGCGCGGCGCCTACGCGCGCGCCGAGGTGCTGCAGGCGCGCGCCCTCGAGTGGCTCGCGAGCGACGCGCGCGATCCCTACCGGCCGCTGTTCCTGTACCTGCACTACCTCGATCCGCACTCGCCCTACCTGGAGCCGCCCGAGCCCGGCACGCTCTCCGACCCGAAGGAGCGCAAGCGCGGGCTCTACCGCCAGCAGCTGCGCTACCTCGACAAGCAGCTCGGGCAGCTCTTCCGCGCCCTGGGCGAGGCCCTGCCCGGGCCGAAGGTGATCGTGATCACCTCCGACCACGGCGAGGAGTTCTACGAGCACGACGACTGGGGCCACGGCCACACGCTCTACCGCGAGCTCCTGTGGGTGCCGCTGGTCGTGCACCTCCCGGACGGGCGCGCGGGACGCGTCGAGGCGCCGCTCGAGCTGCGCGACCTCTACGCCCTGGTGCAGGACCTGGCGCGCGACCCGGCCCTCGACCTCGGCGCCTGGGGCCGGACGCACGCGCGCGGCCTGCGCTACGCCTCGCAGTACCTCGACCGCGCCGCCGACGCGCGCCCGGAGGAGAAGTGGACCGCCCTGCGGCGCGTCGACGCGGACGGCGCGAGCCTGATCTGGTCGGCCTACGGGCGCACCTTCGAGCTCTACGACCGCGCCGTCGATCCGGGCGAGTGGGCCAACCGCATCGACCGCGACGGGCGCGCCGCCGCCCTGCGCGCGGCGCTGGAGGACGCGGTGCGCTTCTGGACGGCACCGATCCGCGTCGAGCGCGACGCGCGCGAGCTCGAGTTCCTGCGGGCGCTCGGGTACGCGGGCGGGGTCGACGCGCCGTAGCGGGTGGGGGGAGCGCGTGCGGTCGCGCTGACGGCGGGGTCAGCAGGCGATCTTCGATCGGGCGAACCTGTGGGGGAATCCGCGCACCGGATCACCGGGCGGGCTGGCGCCCGCCCGGAGAACCGGTGCGGTCGCGCTGACGGCGCAGTCAGTAGGCGATCTTCGATCGCCTAGCCGCTGCCCAGCTCGAGGCGCCACAGCTCCTCGTCGGGCGGCAGATCCTTGCCGGTCAGGGTGCGCAGGGCCGACCAGGCGGCGCGCGCCACGCGCGGCTCCTCGTCCGCCAGCGCGGCCGCCAGGGCCGGCAGGGCCTCGGGCGAGCCGAGCTGCTCCAGCACGACGATCGCGGCCTGGCGCACGTTGGGGGCCTCGTGCTCGAGCAGCGGCGCGACCCACAGCGCGAGCTCGTCGCGCTGCAGGCGCCGTTCGGCGACCTCGCGCAGGGCGGCCAGCACCTCGGTCACGTCGGCGCTCACGAGCTGGGCCAGCACCGCGGGTCCGCGCGTCTCGAGCCAGATGGATTCGGCCTCGTACCAGTTGCGCCAGCGGTCCGGGTCGGAGCCCAGCTCGATCCCGCTCAGCTCCTCGAGCGACTGGCGCGCACGCAGGCGCGTGCCGCGCGACTCGGCGGCGAGGAGCCGGATCCAGGCCGGCAGGGCCGTCTCGACGCGGGCGCGGGCCAGGGCGACGGAAATGGTCTGGACGCACACCGTGTCGGGCGAGTCGAGCAGCGCGCACAGCGTCTCGAGCTGCTCGCGCTGCTCGTGCGTCGGCGCGGCCGGCGCGACGCGCTCGCAGGCGTCCGCCAGGGCGCGGTCGTGCTCGTCGCCCTCGAAGGTGGCGACCCAGGCCAGGAGCTCGAGCCCGGCTGCATCGCCGCGCTCGGCCACGGCCGCCAGCAGCTCGGGCCGCAGCTCCGAGTGCGCCCGGCGCCAGGCCGGGACGAGCTCGGCGTAGGCGCGCGCATCGCCCGCCAGCGTCGTCACGAGCGTCACGCGGAAGGCGTCGCGCAGCGCCTCGGGGGCCGGCGCGAGCCCGGGCGTCGCGAGGCGCACGAGCGTCGCGACCTCGCGGTGCGTCGCGCGTCCCGCCAGGCACTCCAGGGCCACGGTGCGCGCGGGGCCGTCCGGGTCCGCGGCCACCGCCTCCTCGAGGAAGCGCGCCAGCGCCCCGGGCGCGAGGGCCCGCAGCGTGGCCAGCGCGTGCTCGCGCTCGGCCGGCGCCTCCAGGTCGGTGCGCAGGAGCGTGGCGAAGGCCGCCACCTCCGCCTGACCCCGGAGAGGGGCGGGGCGCCACGGCAAGGCCAGCGTGACCGCCAGGCCGGTCGCGAAGAAGAGAGCCAGGGCCAGCTGTCTCACGGGAGCGACCCTCCGGCGGCGAGCACGGCGTCACCCTCGGCGCGCGAGAGCCGGCGCCAGGAGACGACCTCGAACAGGTCCGCGGCCAGCGGATCGTAGAGCAGGCCCTCGTCGAAGTGGATCTTGCCGTTCGAGGCCAGCTCGACCTGGGCCGCCTTGACCGCGCCGAAGACGCGGAAGTTGCTGGGCAGCCGCAGGCGTGCGTTGGGAGCGTAGATCGTGCCGACGAACTCGGCGTTGGAGGAGAGATCGACCGTCTTGCCGCCCTTGCGGTTGTCGGAGGTGATCAGGAGCTCGAAGTCCCGCGCGCTCTGGTTGTTCGTGCGGATGCGCGAGTTGCTGTCCAGCTTCACGTTGCCCGTGGCGTAGAACGTCACCGGGCCGCCGGTCGTGTCGATCTGCAGCGCGGTCTTGGAGGTCATCGTGAAGTTGTCGACCACGACCGTCGCCGGGCCCTGGATGCGCAGCGTCCCGCCGGTGACCGCGAGGGAGTCGTAGCGGTGCAACCCGGCCGGGATCGTCGCCCCGCTGGTCACGCTCAGGTTGCCCTTGCTGGTCAGCACCGGAACCGTGATGGCCGGCATCTCCTCCTCGAGCTCGCCGGCCTGCTGGTCGCCGGTGACCTTGACCATCGGCGCGCCGTCGTCGAACACGCCCGTCTCCGAGACGAGCGCGTCGCCGTACACGGAGACGTTCGCGTGGATCTCGATCATGTCGAAGGAGCCCACGTTGCCGAAGTCGTTCACGAACTCGACCTTGTCCGGGTAGGGGCCGTCGGCCGGGTCGTAGCTGTCCACGACGACGTTGCTGTTCAGGCGCACCCCCTCGGCCCCGAAGATCGCGAAGCGGAACTTGCCGGTGGGCACGTGGTACAGCATGAGCTGCACCCCGACCGGGTCGCGCCCGGCCGTGCCGACGCTGCGCAGGCGCACACGGTCGAGGTCGATCGAGTCGTCGTCGCGGCCGTCCAGGAGCTCGACCGCGTAGCTGCCCGAGCTCGTCGCGCGCGGGTAGGCCAGCGCGCGCGCCCCGGCGAAGCCCTCGGCCAGGAGCACCGCGTGGGCCTCGTTCAGGCCGGCCTCGGCCACGCAGAAGGCGCGCAGGTCGTCGCGCGCGCGCTCGTGCTCGGCCTGCAGCCGCAGGTTGTAGAGCGCCAGGGTGGTGGTCAGCCCGCCCAGCGCCACCAGGAGGAGCAGCGACAGGACGAGCACGGAGCCGCAGTCGGTACGGTCGGGGGTCCGAAGGGTGCGCATGGATCAGTTCCTCGCCCAGACGGTGGTTTCGATGGCGCGGGTCACGCGCATGCCGTCGCGCGCGAGCCCCTCGAGCGTCAGGTACAGGCGCAGGTCGCGGCCGTCGCGGGCGAGGGCCAGCCCGCGCTCGTCGACCAGGCCGTTGCCGTTGTCGTCGAGGCCGTTGGCCTGCTCGCCCTCGGCCAGCTCGCGCACGCCGCGCGCCAGGACGAGCTCCTGCTCGTCGGCGCCGCCGGCGTCGAGCACCAGGACGACCAGCCCCTCGTCGATCAGCCCGTCGCCGTCGTCGTCCAGGCCGTTGTCCAGCTCGCCCGGCTCGTGGCGGAACTCGGCGCGGGTGGCCGACCAGGTGATGCGTCCGTCGCCGGGGCGCATCGACGCCATGCGATCGAAGTCGAGCTCCTGCTGCCACAGCGGGACCGCGGCCAGGGTGTCGAGCGAGCCCGCGCGGGCACCGACCAGCTCGCGTCCCAGGCGCTCGAGCGCGCGCCGCGCGCTGGCCTCGAGGCTCGAGTGCGTCACGCCGGTCGCGCACAGGCGCGCGTTGACGCTGCCCATCGAGGCCAGCGTGCCCACGACCGTGCCGAGGAGCCCGAGCACGACCAGGAGCTCGATCAGGGTCGAGCCGCGGCGCGCCTCGCGGGGGCGCATGGAGCGAGCGAGCTTCATCAGCGCCCCCCCAGGATCGTGGCCACCTCGAGCTCGCGCTGGCTGCGTCCGTCCTGCCAGGCGATGCGCACGCGCACCGGCAGCAGGCGGTAGTCGGCGGAGTGGTCGGCGTCGTCCACGGCGCCGTCCAGGTTCAGGTCGAGGGGCGTGCGCAGGGCGGCGTCCGCGAGGTCCTCGCGCAGCACGCCGGGCGAGCCCTTCTCGACCGGGAAGGTGATCGTGCCGTGCAGCCCGCCGTCGCCCGCGAGCGCCACCAGGCCCGCCGCCGCGAAGCGCGGCCCCGGGGCCGAGCCCGAGCCGTCCGGGTCGTCGTCGGGCTCCTCGTTGTAGAGCGCGAAGGCGCGCGCGAGGTCGGCCGCCTGCAGGCGCTCGATCGCGCCCTGCGCGGCGGCCGTGGCCAGGGCCGTCTGGCGGTTCGTGCGCCCCAGGGCCAGCGACTCCGTCAGCGCACGCGTGAAGGCCAGGAGGCCCACCAGGAGCGCGGCCACTGCCACGAGGAGCTCGACCAGCGAGCTGCCGCGGCGCGGCCCCGACCCCTTCCCCGTGCCGAGATTGCGGGCTCGGCGCCCGGTTGCGAGCAGATTCACTCCGACCTCCCTGTTCTCCCCGTGGTGACCCGCTGGATCGCTCCCGACGACCCAGTTCCGAAGCGTACCCGAGCTTTAGGCCAGGGGCCGGAATCCGTGCGAGTGCCGTGCTCGACGCGGGGGAGGAAACGCTTTCCGGTCGGCCGCTACTTGCCGCCGAGCTCCTTCTGCAGCGCCTCGTAGCGCGCCTTCTCGCCCTCGTCCTCGAGGCCCTTCAGGATGCGCTTGATCGTCTTGACCGCGCCCGCGCCGTCGCCGGTCGCCGCCTGGCAGCGCGCGAGCAGCTCGAGCACCGCGGCCGAGTCCGGGGCGAGCTTGGCCGCCGTCTCCGCCAGCGCCAGGGCCTTCGGCGCGTCGCCCTGGGCGCCCTTCTTGTCGATGCCGAGCGTGATGCGCGCCATCTGGTAGGGGGCCCACGGGTCGGTCGCGTCGCCGGCGCGCGCCTTCTCCAGCCACTCGAGGGCCTTCTCGTAGTCCCCCAGGCGCTTGTGGCAGAAGCCGATCCAGTAGAGCGCGTCCGGCGTTCTCGGATCGAGCTCCCAGGCCTTCTGGTACAGCGCCGCCGCCTCCTTCCACTCGCCGCTCTGGCGGTGCCCGCCGGCCAGCAGCACGTGGTCGATCGCGTCGACGGGCTGCACCTCGAGCGCCAGGACCGCCTTCTTCCAGCGCGCCTCGAAGGCGTCCCAGTCCTCGGGCGCGAAGCTGGCGCGCGGGCCCTTCTCGTTCAGGTCCGCGAGGTACTGGATCAGGCGCGTGCGGTCGTGGTCGTCGTCCGAGAGCTCGAGCGAGAAGTACACCATGCCCCAGGCCGTGACGTAGTGCAGGTAGGGGTGCAGGTGCGGGTTGAGCTTCTTGAAGTCGTTGAACTCCTGGGCCGTGTAGCCGGCCAGGATCTTCGGGGCCAGGTACTTGCCGCCCTTCAGCCAGTCCTGCAGCAGCTTCAGGTCGTAGAGGTTCGGGCGCTTCTCGACCAGCTCGCCCTCGGGGGTCATGCGCCAGCCCTCGAAGTACTCCGCCAGGCCCTCGTTCAGCCACTTGGGCGCGTCGGCGGTGTAGCGCGCGAGGTACTGGTGCGACGACTCGTGGAACAGCGTCTGGCGCAGCGTGACGTCGGCCTCGTCGTTGTAGAGCACGATCGCGTTGAGGGACGGCGAGAAGTACGCCAGCGGCGGGTCGGCGTCCTGGACCGTACGGCGGTAGTACGAGTCGAACTCCTCGAAGGTGTCGAAGAGCCGCGCCGCCAGCATGTTGTCGGACTTCTTCTCGAGCCCGAGCTCGTCGTAGAAGGCCTGGAAGACCTGGCAGAAGCGGTCGATGCGGCGCCCGACCGCCTCGGCGACGTCCTTCGAGGTGTTGGCCTTGACGATCGCCTCCTTCGAGCGTCGCGTGCGCAGGCCTTCCTGGGGGAGCGCGGCGGCGACGAGGACGAGCGCGAGCGGGACGGCGGTCGGCATACGGGACTCCTCGGCGGAGGATCCTACTCGGCAGGGAGGCGAGCCGGAACCGATCCGAACGCGGAGACGCGGAGAGAGGACGCGGAGGGCGCGGAGGAAGGAGAACGGGAGCAGATTTCGGGCTGGATCGTGCTCTGCATGGTTCTGCGCGCCGCGGCGCTTCGTGGGGACTCCTGACCTCAGTCGCCAGCCGGCTGCGGGTCCTTCTCGCGCTCGTTCGCGGGCGCGTTCAGCCGCTCGATCGACGCTTGCGCGGCCGCGCGCACGCCGGCGTCGGCATCCTTGAGGGCACGGATCAGGTCGGGCAGGGCCTCGGTCGCGCCCAGGGCGCCCAGGCCGCGCGCCGCCTCCTTGCGGAGTTGCGGGTCGGCGTCGCCGAGCATGGCCAGGAGCTCGCCCAGGGCGCTCGCCTTCGTCGGCGTGGGGCGCGTCGGGCCCTGCCAGATCTGGACGTGGGCCCGGTAGGACTTGATGCGGTCCAGGCTCTCGAAGCATGCCTTGCGCACCTGGCCGTCGCTGGAGCGCAGCCCCTCGAGCAGGAGCTCGACGGCCTGGTCGTCATCGAATCCGGCCAGGGCATGCGCGACGACCTTCTGCAGGTCATCGCGCTTGTCGTAGGGCAACCACTCGGCGCGCATCGCGCGCGCGAGCAGCGGCAGGTACTGCGGATCGGCCAGCAGGCCGATGCCCTCGACGACCTCCTCCGGGTAGGCCTCCAGCGCCGAGGCGAGGCGCTCGGGGCGCGCCAGGCCAGGGATCCGGCCGAGGCGGTAGAGCGTGGCGGACACGGCCTCGCGCGTCGGTGCCCCGGGGCGCAGCCAGCGTGCCAGGATCGCCTCGGCCAGCTCCGTGCCGCCCTGGGCCTCGGGGCGGTAGCCGGCCACGAACGGATCGGCGACCTCGTCCGTGACGGCGGCATCGGCGAGCACCGCGAGCGCCAGGGCGTTGCCCTCGTCGGGCGGAAGCGCGGCGCCGCAGCGGCGCAGCTCCATGCGCTCGTTCTCGTCCGGTCCTCGCGCGCCCCAGCTCGGGTCGCGGAGCAGCGCGTGCAGGGCCTGGAGGTAGGCCGGGCGGTTCTCGACCCCGAGGCGCGCGGCCTTGAGGCGCAGGCGGCGGGGCGCGCTCGCGTCGCCCAGCACGAGGCGCATCGCCGCCGGTCGCGTCGAGCCTTCCCTGTGCAGCGCGTCCCAGGTCGGCACGAAGGACTCCGGGCTGGTCGAAGCCGCCAGGAGCCGCGCCAGGAGCTCGTCGGGCAGCGCGAGGAACGATTCCAGCTTGCCCGCCGCGTCGAGCGCCTTGAGCGCCTCCGGATCGGGTGGGCTCAGGGCCCAGGTGACGAGTGCGCGCGTGCCCTCGTCGCTCCAGACCAGCTTGTGCCGTATGCGGTCGCGCAGCTTTGCGTCGAGCGGGCGCTGGGTGTCCTTCCAGCGTGCCCCGAGGGCCTCCAGGTACGGTCCCAGGTTGCTCGAGATCGGGCCGGAGGCCCCAAAGTCGTTCTCCAGGACGTTGTCGAGGGTCTGCACCACCTGCTGGGCGGGGTCGCGGGCGAGCAGCGCGAGCATCCGGCCACGCGTCTCCGGCGGGACACTCGTGACGGCGGCCAGCTGCGAACGCACCTCCAGGGAAGGGTCCGCACAGAGGCGGGCGTACTCGTCCTCCGCCAGGGGCTGCTCGAGGGCGTCCAGGAGAGCCACCGCCGCGGCGCGGATCCCGGCGTCCTCGTCGGCGAGCAGCGTTCGCAGCGTGGGCGCGTCGCGCTCGCTCAGGCGGGCGCCGACGTTCGTCCGGTTCGGCGGCGTGCTCTCGTTGACATACTCCTGGAGCGTGCGCGAGCCCAGCGATTGGACGACGCAGCGCCGCACCTCGACGTCCTCGTCCCGGGCGCGGGCGAGCAGCGCCTCACTGCGCGGCAAGTTCACCAGCTTCTGGGCCGCGAAGCGCCGCAGGCGCGCGTCGGAGAGGGCCAGCGCCGCCTCCAGGGCGGGCTGGGCCGAGGGCACGACGCCGGCGTGGTCGAAGGCCTGCATGGCGAGCGTCGCGAAGTCGGGACCGAGGGTGCCGAGGGCGCGCACGAAGGCCGCGTTCAGGCTGGGGGTCAGCGCGTTGCGCCGCTCGACCTGGGCGAAGAAGGCGAGCGCTGTGCCGGCGGTCTCGCGCGCGCCGAGGAGCTGCTCGACCAGCTCCAGCCACTCCGGCTCGAGGCACGTGTAGGGGTAGCGCGTCCAGGTGCCGTCGTTCTCGAGCACGTTCCGCTCCTGCATCACGCGCAGGATGCGCTGGCGCCAGAAGGGGCCGCCGGCGGTCAGGTTCTGGGCCAGGAAGCGCGCGGAGCGGCGCTCGTCCAGGGTCACGAGGTAGAGCAGCGGCTCGTCCGAGAGGTCGCTGCGGAACTCCGAGGCGGTCTCGAGGACGCGCGCGGCGAAGCGCTCGAAGGCGGCGAAGCCGATGGCGACGATCTCGTCGTAGCTTTCCTCGTCGAAGAGGCCGTCCACCAGCTCGTCGAGCGACTCGGGCCCACCGTCCGGCGCCCCCTGCCGCCGCTCCAGCTCGGCGCGCCGCGCGGCGATGCGTGCGTCGGCGCGCGCCGTCTCGAGGGCCGCCAGCAGCGACCTCGTCGCCGCCACGAACTCGAGCGAGCCGTTCGCACGGAAGCTGGTGGGCAGCACCGTCTGCAGCTCCGCGAGGGCCCGCCGGAGGTCGCCCATGCGCTCCAGGACGTCCGCTCGCGTCAGGGCCGCCTGCACCAGGGCCTCCGCCTGGCCCTCGAAGGCCTGGGCCGCCGCCGCGCGCAGCGAGAGGGCGTCGAGGGCCCTCAGGGCCTCGGCCAGATCGCCGTCCACGTCGAGCGCCACGCGCAGGGCCGCGAGCTCCTGCAGGAGCTTGGTCCCGTCCTGCGGGGGACCATGCCAGGCGAAGGTGGCGCCGCCCGCGGGCTCGAGGCCGAGCTCCTGCGGGGGCTGCCTCTCGCCTGCGGCCTGGGTCGCACCCGCCACCAGCGGAGCGAGCCCCAGGCCGATCCATGCCACCACGTTCCACACCGTCGTCTTCATCGTGCGTTCTCCGTCCCTGCCGTCTGCCTGCCTCACGCTCCGCGCGGAGCCGTGTGCCCCTTGTACCGCCGTGCCCCGTGCCACCCGTGACCGCCCCGTCACGCGCCCGTCAACGGCTCGTCAACGCCCCTCGCCGCGCCGGCTGAAGCGGTAGCCGACGCCGTGCACGGTCAGGAGGTGCCGCGGGTGCTCCGGCTCCTGCTCCAGCTTCTTGCGCAGCTTCAGGACGTGGGTGTCGACCGTGCGCACCGTCGACTCGCTGTCGCGCCCCCACACCTCGTCCAGCAGGCGCCCGCGCTCCAGCGTCTCGCCCTCGTGCAAGAGGAAGCAGCGCAGGAGGTCGAGCTCCTTGCGCGAGAGCCCGTGGCGCGTCCCGTCGCGCTCGAGGGCGTAGGCCGCGAAGTCGACCACGGCCGCGCCGATGCGCACCTTCCCGCCGGCCTCGCGCAGCCCGGGCGTGCCGCCGCTCGAGCGCGCCAGCACGGCCCGCAGGCGCAGCACGAGCTCGCGCGTCGAGAAGGGCTTGACCACGTAGTCGTCGGCGCCGTACTCGAAGCCCTGCACGCGGTCCCACTCCTCGCCGCGCGCCGAGAGGATCACGACGGCCGAGCTGAGGCGGTCCTCGCGCAGCGCGCGCAGCACCGAGAAGCCGTCGCGGCGGGGGAGCATCAGGTCGAGCAGCACGACCTCGGGTGCCTCGGACAGCGCCAGGGCCAGGCCGCGCTCGCCGTCCTCGGCCTCCAGCACGGCAAAACCCTCGGCGCGCAGCGCGTCGCCCAGCGCCAGGCGCAGCGGGGCCTCGTCCTCGATCACGAGCACGCGCACGGCGCCGGCGTTGTCGGGGGGCGCGCTCACGCGTCCTCCTCGCGCCGGCGCGGCAGGTGGATCTCGAACACGGCGCCGGGGCCTTGCTCCGGGGCGAGGGCGACGGCGCGTCCACCGTGTCGCTCGGCCACCTCGCGCACGATCGCCAGGCCCAGGCCCGTCCCGGGCGCGGAGCCGGGCAGCGCGAGGCGCTCGAAGGGCTCGAAGATGCGCGCGCGCGCGGCGCTGGGGATCCCGCGCCCGTGATCGCGCAGGCGGATCACCAGACCCCCGGCGCCGTCGCCCACCGTGGCGAGGTCGAGGTCGGTCGAGCCCGAGTGCCGCAGGGCGTTCTCGACCAGGTTGAGGAGCGCGCGCCGCAGCGCCTCGCGGTCCGCGTGGACGTGCGGCGGCAGGCCCGCGCGCGTCGCCTCGAGCGTGCCGCCGGCGGCGGCGACGCGCTCGCGCGCGGCCTGCTCGAGCTCGTCGACGAGCGCCGCGGCCTGCATCGGCTCGAGCCGTCCGGGCGCGCGCTCGCCGCGCTCGAGGCGCGCCACGTCGAGCACGTCGTCGACCAGCACCCGCAGGCGCTCGGCCTCGCGCCGGATCAGGCCGTGGTAGCGCGTGCGCGCCTCCTCGCCGGCCACGCGCCCGCGCTCGAGGTTCTCGGCCAGCAAGAGGATCGAGGCGATCGGCGTGCGCAGCTCGTGCGAGACGCTGGCGACGAAGGCCGCGCGCAGGGTCGCGAGGCGCCGCTCGCGCACCAGCGCGCGGAAGGTCGAGAGCCCGGCCGCGGCCGTGAAGAGCGCCAGGACGAGCAGCGCGGCGCGCGTCCAGGCCTGGCGGCGGCCGAGCGCCTCGGTCACGCGCGCGGGATCGGCGTGGCGCAGGGCGAAGGCGAGCGGCGAGCCGGTGAGCGGCGTCGGCGCGCGCACGACGGGTCCGGAGGAGGCGTCGAGCGCGCCGAGGTCGAGCGCGAAGTCGGGCGGCAGCAGCTCGTTGCGCTCCAGGGCGGCCGCGAGCCGCCGCAGCGCCTCGCCCGGCGGCCACGGGACGCCCTCGAGGGTGCCGTCGGCGGCGCGGCGGTAGAGGAGCTCGCCGACGGGACCGGTGGCGAGCCGCGCGGGCTCGTCCTCGGGCGCCGGCAGGGGACCGAAGGCCGTGGCGAGCGCGCGCGTGCGCTCGGCCAGGGCCGTGTGCGCGAGCTGCGGATCCTCGGATCCGGGCACGAGGGCCTGCAGGCGCCGGCGCAGCTCGGCGGCGAGCGGCGCGGGCTCGCGCAGGGCCGCGGCGAGGAGCGCGGGGTCGCCCGGGAGGGGCTCGTCCGGCAGGGCGAGCTCACCCGCGGCCCAGGCGGCGGCGAGGCGCGCGCGGGCCTCGGTGCGCTCCTCGGGCGCGAGCCGGGGCGCGGCGGCGAGCGTCGCCAGCAGCGCGAGGCTCGTCCCGCTGCGCGCGACGTCGGGGGCGAGCTCGAGGGTGCTGCGCCAGGCGGCGCGCGCGCGCTCGGCGTCGCCGAGCGCGCTGGCGACCTGGATCGTGCGCAGGAGCAGCTCGCCGCGCCGCTCGGCGTCGACGGGCTTCTCCAGCGCCGCCGCGAGCACCTCCAGGGCCCGCTCCGGCGCGTGCTCCGCGCGCTCGAGGCGGTTCGCCTCGGCGAGCAGCGCGTCCACGACCGGGTTCGGCGCGCGGGGCAGCTCGGGCGGGGGCGTGCGCTGCGGCGGGAGCTCGGCCGCGAAGACGAGCGGCTCGCCGTCCGCGAAGGGTGCCGGGTCCCGCCGCAGGCGCTCCCACTCGGCCACCACGCCATCCGCCACGCTCCCCGCCAGGCGCGCCAGCTCCGCCTGGCCCGCCAGCGCCGGATCGCCGAGCGAGTGCAGCGCGACGGCAACGAGGCCCGCGGCCGAGGCCAGCGCCGCCGCGAGCACGACCCAGGCCCGCGCGGGGATCGAGCTGGGAAACGGCACGAGCACGCCGGCAGCCTACGACCGGGCCACGCGTCCCTGTCAACCGGATGTCAACGCGGCGGGAGCAGGGCCTCGATGCGCGCCGCGAAGTCGCGGCGCAGCCTCTGGTGCTCCTCGCCCGTGGCCGGGCCGGCGAAGCCCGAGTGGATCGCCTTCGGCAGGCCGTCGGCGCCGACGAAGATCGTGGTCGGGAAGGCGCGCACGCGGTCCACGAGCCCGAGCGCCTTCGTAGCCTCGGCCTTGTCGGCCGTGCCGCACAGGAAGGCCGGGAGCTCGGCGAGCCCGTGGCGCTCCTGGAAGATGCGCACCTGCTCGGCGTCGCGGCGGAAGTCGCCGGTGAGCTCGAAGGCGAGCAGCAGGATGCGCAGGCCGCGCTCGCGGTAGGTCGCGTCGAGCTCCTTCAGCAGCGCCGCCTCATCGTTGCAGTTCGGGCACCAGCTCCCGAAGACGACCTGCAGGGTGGCCCTGGCCGCCGGGTCGGCCAGCGAGCGCTTCGTTCCGTCGAGACCCGGAAAGGCGAGGTCGGCGAGGCGGGTGCGACCGTTCCAGGTGGTCTGGGCGAACGGATCGGCGAGCTCCGCGGCATCGTCGCGCTTCGCGCTCCAGGTCTCGTGGTGCCAGTTGCCGGACCAGAAGTCGCCCTTCAGGCTGCCGTCGGCCTGGAGCTGCGCCTTGAAGAGGAACGCGTGGGCGCCGTCGAAGCAGGAGAGCTCGAGCTTGTCCCCCTCCCGGCGTCCGTCCAGATAGCGGTAGTCGCCCGTCGCGGTGAGGAAGGTGCCGAGCGTGCGCCCTTGCGGCAGCTCGAAGAACTGCGCCACCGCGGGCTGGTCGTCGGTCTCGAAGTCGACCGCCCAGCGGCCCGTGAACAGGGGCTCGAACTCGACGGGCACGGTTCCTACGTCGCAGAGGGTGGGCGCATCGACGTGAAAGGGCACCCGCGCCACTTGCTCGCGGCCACGGCGCTTCTCCCAGATGCCGTGCAGAGCGCCCGCCTCGCTCCGCGCGATGATGCGCGAGTCGTAGTGCGGCATCTCGAGGCGGAGCTCATCACCGTCGACGTGCACCTCAGGCACGGCGATGCGTTCCTCGCCGTTCACGAGGAAGGCGCTCCAGCCTGCCTTGGACACGGCTAGCTCGAGCCCGAAGCGGAGCGGTCCGCCCGGCGTCTCGAGCCGCGCCTCGCCTCGCCCGGGCGCCAGATCCTGTAGCACGGCCAGAAGCAGGGAGGTGAGCATCGCTGGCGCAGTCTACCCGCTCGATGCGATCCTCCCGCCGTGCCCACGGTCGCCCGCCACGTCCTCGTTTCCGGCCGCGTGCAGGGCGTCGGCTTCCGCTGGGCGGCGCGGGCGAAGGGCGAGGAGCAGGCCGTGACGGCGATGCTCGCCTGGCTCCGGCGCGGGCCGACGGCGGCGCGGGTGACCGCCGTGGAAGCCGTGCCGCGCGAGCCCGAGGGTCTGAGCGGCTTCCTGACGCGCCGCTGAGCTCCCTCCT
>DASVAP010000036.1:0-27325 GCA_036376275.1 Planctomycetota bacterium
CTCAGAACTCCGCCAGCGTCAGCCCGACGTCGTCGACCAGGAAGCTGCCCGGCCCCGGGCCCTTGGCGAGCGTCAGGCGGCCGTGCACGGCGCCGTCGGGGACGGTGCCCTGGCGCGTGATGGAGCGCCAGGTGTTCTGGGCGAGCTGGGTCACGACCGGCGCGCCGACCTGGGCACCGGTGGCGTCGAGGAACTCGAGCGTGACGCGGCCGGCGTGGCCCTCGAGCGAGGAGCGCGCGCGGAAGGTCAGCGTGTAACGGTCGCCGGCGGAGAGACCGTGGAGGAGCTGCGTGCGCGTGCCGGAGGTGGCGAGCGCCAGGATCCGGTCGCCGTCGGTGGTCTCGGTCACGGAGCTCGTGCCCGGGCCGAGGTCGGTCCAGAGGTAGGGCTCGGGGATGGAGCTCTCCAGGCAGCGCACCTGCGGGCGCAGGCTGAAGCTCCCGTTGCGCACCAGGTCGAAGCGCACGAGGCGATCGGCGATCTGGAGCTGGCCGAGGTCGTTCGGGTGCAGCAGGAAGACGTCGTAGAGCGGGTCGCCGGCCTGCGGCGGCAGGGCGATCAGGTCGCGGCCCTCGAACAGGTAGATGCGCGGGTCGGCCAGCTCCTCGATCACGCGCCGGATCGCGGCACGGTAGTCCTCGAGCGCGCGGCTGCGCACGCTGCACTCGTCGCCGCGCGGCACCGGCGTCAGGCACAGGACCGGGACGTCCGGGCGCAGCGCTCGGAACTGCCGCAGCCAGTCGCGGTAGCGCTTCTCGAAGCGCGACAGCTTGGTGTGGATCCCGCCCACGAGGTGGAAGTCGTTCGAGCCGATCTCGAGCATCAGGATGTCCGGCGTCGAGTTCACCGGGTCCGAGCAGGGCCCGAGGCCCGCCGCCAGCCAGGCGTCGCTCGGCACGGTCGAGCGGCCGGCGAAGCCCAGGTTCACGACCTGCCAGTCCTTGCGCACGCCGAGGCGCACCGGGAAGGTGTTCAGGACGTGCGTGGCGCCGAGCCCGTGCGTGACCGAGTCGCCGAACATCACCAGGCGCGGCAGGTCGCGCGCGGGCGGCGCCAGGAGCTCGGGCGCCGAGCCGTCGCGCGTCTCCATCAGCTCGATGCGCAGCAGGTCGACGTCGGCCCCGCTGGGCCACACCAGGGCGACCTCGCGCGCGCCGGGCTCGCTGCCGAGCGCGACCCAGGGCGTGGCGTCGGCCGTCAGCGGGTAGAGCGGGTTGCGCTCGCCCACGGGCTTGCGCACGCCGTCCACGGCCAGGCCGAACTCCCAGGCCAGCGGCTCGGGCGTGCCGCTGCCGCACAGGAAGCCGGCGAAGCCGTAGTCGAGCACGAAGCGCACGTGGCTCGCGTCGGCCACGAAGGTGGCCTGCACGCCGGGGCTCATCACCTCCTGGCCGCAGATCCAGGGCTCAAGCAGGAGGCGCTCGAAGCTGGCCCGCTCGGAGCCGAGGAACGCGCAGGCGTGCCCCGTGTAGACGATGCGCGCGTCGTCGGGGGTGAAGGAACGCACCTCCTGTGCCTGCGGCAGGGCAGCGCACACGCCGAGCAGGAGGCTCGTGGACAGGGCACGAGCCAGTCGATCGAGCAGGGACATCCTCGATCCGGTATCCGTCGGGGAAGGAGACGGCGACCGGGTGCCTCATTCTAGCGAGGCGGCGCGCGCGCGTGGTGCAGAACTCCGCGGTCGTTCGCGTCGTCGGCGCGTGCTCCGCGGCTCGCGCGCGAAAACTTTTCCGGGGGAGCTCCGCGCGCGCGCGCCGCTGCGCTACGCACTGGGCCGCAGGCGGCGCGAATCCGCTCGTCCGCGTCGGCCGCGGGCTCCATGATCGCGCCATGCGAGCGGAGCAGCCTCGTGCCGGCACGCTGGAGCCTGGAGCCGGTGCGGCTCGCGCCTGGCACGCGCACGCGGTCGAGGCCCTCGCCGCCGAGCTGGGCGTCGATCCGGCGCGCGGGCTCGCTCCGGAGGAGGCGGCCGCGCGCCTGGCGCGCAGCGGCCCGAACCGCCTGCCGGAGCCGGAGCGGCGCTCGCTCGTGCGCATGCTGCTGGCGCAGTTCGGCGACGTGATGGTGCTGGTGCTGCTGGCCGCGGCGCTGGTGGCCGGGGTGGTCGGCGAGCCGCTGGACACGATCGCGATCGTGGCCATCGTGCTGCTGAACGCGGTGCTCGGCTTCGTGCAGGAGTTCCGCGCCGAGCGCGCCGTGGCGGCCCTGCGCGCGCTGGCGGCTCCCAGCGCCGCCGCGCGCCGGGGGGGCGCCATGGTCACGCTCCCCGCGGCCGAGCTCGTCCCCGGCGACGTGGTGCTGCTCGAGGCCGGGTGCATCGTGCCGGCCGACCTGCGCCTGGCGGACGTGCAGCACCTGCGCGTCGACGAGTCGGCCCTGACCGGCGAGTCCTTGCCGGTCGAGAAGCACGCGCGGCCCCTCTCCGCGCAGACCATGGCCCTCGGCGATCGCGCGAACATGGCCTTCAAGGGCACGGTCGCGACCTACGGGCGCGCCGAGGGACTGGTGGTCGCGACGGGCATGCGCACCGAGCTCGGCCAGGTGGCGCGCTTGCTGGCCGAGACCGAGTCGACGCGCACGCCGCTCCAGCAGCGCCTGCGGCGCTTCGCGGCGCAGCTCGCGGTCCTGGTGCTGGTCCTGTGCGCGCTGATCTTCGGGATCGGCCTCCTGCACGGCGAGCCGCCGCTCCTGATGCTCCTGACGGCCCTCAGCCTGGCGGTCGCGGCCATGCCCGAGGCCCTGCCGGCGGTGGTCACCCTGGCGCTCTCGCTGGGCGCACGGCGCATGAGCGCGCGCCACGCGCTCGTGCGCCGCCTGCCGGCGGTCGAGACGCTCGGCTCGGTCACCTACGTGTGCGCGGACAAGACCGGCACGCTCACGCAGAACCGCATGGAGCTGGTCGAGCTGCGTCGCCCGCCCTTCGACGGCGAGCCCGGGGGCGAGCCGGGGGTCGAGCTGCTGCGGGCCCTGGCGCTCAACTCGGATGCGCACTTCCTGGCCGACGGAGAGCTGGTGGGCGACCCGACCGAGACGGCCGTGCTGCGCCACGTGGCCGCGCGCGCCGACCTGGCCGGGCTGTGCAGCGCGCACCCGCGCCTGGCGGAGTTGCCGTTCTCGTCGGAGCGCGCGCGCATGAGCACGCTGCACGCCGCCGCCGGCGGCCGCCCGTTCCTGGTGGTCAAGGGCGCGCCCGAGCGCGTGCTGGCGGGCTGCACGCACGAGCTGCTGGGCGGCCGGCCGGTGGCGCTCGAGCGCGCGGCGGCCCAGGCCGCGGCGCGCGCCATGGCCGCGGCCGGGTTGCGCGTGCTGGCCTACGCGCAGCGCACGGAGCTGCCGGGGCCACCGGAGGATCTGCGCGAGGACTGGGAGCAGGAGCTCGTGCTGCTCGGCCTGGTCGGGTTGCTCGATCCGCCGCGCGCGCAGGCCGCGGATGCCGTGGAGGAGTGCAGGTCGGCCGGCATCCGCGTGGTCATGATCACCGGCGACCACCCGGCCACGGCCACGGCCGTGGCGCGGCGGCTGGCGATCGCCACGCCCAGCGGCGAGGCCCTGAGCGGAGCCGAGCTGGCGCGCCTGGAGGAGGAGACCCTGCGAGCGCGCGCCGACGAGCTCACCGTCTACGCGCGCGTCGCGCCCGAGCAGAAGATCCGCATCGTGCGCGCGCTGCAGGCGCGCGGCGAGTTCGTGGCCATGACCGGCGACGGCGTGAACGATGCGCCGGCCCTGCGCCAGGCGGACATCGGCATCGCCATGGGGCGCTCCGGCACGGAGGTGGCGCGCGAGGCCGCCGACCTCGTGCTGCTGGACGACGACTTCGCCACGATCGTGGCCGCCGTGCGCGAGGGGCGGCGCATCTACGACAACGTGCGCAAGTTCATCCGCTACGTGCTGACCGGCAACTCGGCCGAGATCTGGCTGCTGTTCCTGGCGCCCTTCGTGGGGCTGCCGCTGCCGCTGCTCCCGATCCACATCCTGTGGATCAACCTGGTGACCGACGGCCTGCCGGGCCTGGCCCTGGCCGGAGAGCCGGCGGAGCGCGACGTCATGCGGCGCCCGCCGCGGCCGCCCGGCGAGAGCGTGTTCGCGCACGGGCTGGGCGCGCACGCGCTCGTCGTCGGGCTCCTGATGGGGGCCGTGACGCTGCTCGTGCAGGGCTGGAGCTTCCACGCCGGCAACCCGCGCTGGCAGACGATGACCTTCACGGTCCTGGCGCTGGCGCAGCTCGGGCACGTCCTGGCGGTGCGCTCCGAGCGCGAGTCGCTCCTCGCCCGCGGCCGGGCGCCCAACCCCGCCCTGGCGGCCACCGTGGTGGGTACCGTGCTCCTCCAGCTCGCCACGCTCTACGTGCCGGCCCTGAACCGGATCTTCATGACCCTGCCGCTGACGGCCCCCGAGCTCGCGGCCTGCTTCGGCGCCGCCGCGCTGGTGCCGCTGGCGGTCGAGGTGGAGAAGGTGCTCGTGCGGCGCGGTCTCCTGTACCGTGCGTCTCCTGCGAGGCGATGATCCCCGTTCTCCTGACGTTCGCCGCCGTCGCGGCGGTCCTGGTCGTGGCCGCGAGCTTCCTGGCGCGCGCAGCCGACCACATCGCCGAGTCGACCGGGATGGGCGCGTCCGCCTGGCGCTGATCGAGCCGGGCAGGCACCTGATGGAGCTGGCCCATGCCGTCAGCATGGTCGCCCTGTACCGGGCCAGCGTCCCGGGCTGAGCCGTGGGTCTTCCCGGAGCGCTCGGCGCGGCGAGCGGAAGCGCGCTGCGCGCGATCGCTTGCGCTCCGCGGTGCGCGGGCCAGGAGGCGGGCCGCCCCGTGCTTGCATGCGGCCCGGGCCTTGCTCTCGGGCGCACCCCGATGCTCCCGCGCCTCCTCCTGCTGCTCGCGCTCGCGGTTCCGGCCGCGGGGCACGGGGGCGTCTACCGCGGGCCCTGGGGCGGTGGAGCGGGCGGCGGCGCGTCGGGTGGGGGCTTCGAGGGGACTCCGGCCGGCCCCGCGCCGCTGGGTGCCGTGCCGCTTCCGACCGGGCCGCTCAGCCCGGGCTCGGCGCTCGCTGTGCCGCAGGACCTGACGCGCTGGGAGTTCTGGTGGGAGCACAACCAGGCCCCGTTCCTGGCGCTCAAGACGCGCGTGCGCACGACCGGGAGCGCGACCGGTGTCGAGGGCTTCTACCTCGGCGACGGCCAGCGCCCGCAGCAGAGCTCCCTCGGCCCGACCGACGACCAGCTGCGCCAGCGCGTCGTGCCGGCCCTGCTCGCCGTGCTCGCGCGCGAGTCCAACGTCGACCTCGTGACCGGCGCGATGGTCGCGCTGGCGAAGATCGGCGACCTCGGCGACCCGACGCTGGGAGCCGAGATCGAGGCGGCCCTGCTCCGGCGGCTCGGGGACGCCTCGCAGGAGACGCGCGAGACGGCCGCGGTGGCGCTGGGGATCCTGGCCAGCCCGCGCACGGTCCCGACCCTCGCGCACCTCCTGTGGGACACGCCCGAGGGGCGCAAGCTCGCCCGGGCCAGCGAGGTCGTCTACCGCACGCGCGCCTTCGCCGCCTACGGCCTCGGGCTGGTGGGGGCGCGCGCGACGAGCGAGGTCGACCGCCAGCTGGTCGTCTCGATCCTGCGCCGCGCCCTGGAGGGCGACCGCACGAGCACGCGCGACCTGGGCGTGGCCTGCGTGCTGGCCCTCGGGCTCGTGCCACTGGCCACGCTGGCCCCGCCCGCGGCGCCGGCGCGCGGACGCGACCTCGCGCCGCCCGAGTCCTCGCGCCAGGCCCAGCTCGACTTCGTGCTGGCGCTGTTCCGCGACCCCGAGGGCGAGCGCCTGGTGCGCGCCCAGTGCCCGGTCACGCTGGCGCGCCTGCTCGCGGGGCTGCCGGAGCCGCACCTCGCGACGTACCGCGCGGCCGTCGCCGGCGAGCTGCTGGAGTGCCTCTCGCGCCGGCGCGAGGAGAGCGAGGTCGTGCAGAGCGCCGTCCTGGCGCTGGGCACGATCGGGTGCAACGACTCGGCGAGCGAGCTCGACGCGCGCATCCGCCGCGTGCTGGCCGAGGTGCCGCGGCAGGTCAACGAGCCCCAGGCGCGCGCCTTCGCGCTGCTGGCGGCGGCCGAGGCCGCCGGGCGCTACGGGGCCGGGCCCGCGCACGAGGGCATCGACCACGCGCGCGCCTTCCTGGTCGAGCAGATGATCGACGGGCGCAACTGGCTGCAGCCCTGGGCCGCGCTCGCGACTGGCGTCCTGGCCTGGCACGTGCAGCGCACCGAGCCGGCCCACCCGGCGCTGGCGCCGCTGCGGCGCGTGCTGCGCGACCGGCTCGAGGACGAGCGCCAGCACGAGGCCCTCGCCGCCCACGCCCTCGGCGCCGGGCTGGCCCGCAGCCAGGACTGTGCCGGGCACCTGATGAAGCTCCTGCGCAAGGGCCTGCCGGACGCGACCCGCGGACAGGTCGCGCTGGGCCTCGGGCTGCTCGGGCACGCCGATGCGGTCGAGCCCCTGCGCGCGCTCCTCGCGGAGTCGAAGTACCGGCCCGAGCTGCTGCGCCTGGTGGCGATCGCGCTCGGGCTCCTCGGCGACAAGGACGTCGGCGCCCAGCTCGCGGGCATGCTGGCCGAGGCGCGCAGCCTCGCGGCGCAGGCGGCCATCGCCTCGGCCCTCGGCCACGTCGGCGACCGGCGCGCGCTCGACCCGCTGCTGGCCCTGCTCGAGAGCCGCCTGGCGACCGAGCGCGCGCGCGCCTTCGCCGCGGTCGCGCTGGGGAACGTCTGCGACAAGGAGCTCTTGCCCTGGAACGCCAAGATCGGCGTCGGGGTGAACTACCGCGCCGCGCCGCCGACCCTCAGCGACCCCCTCACCGGCGCGGGCATCCTGGAGATCTTCTAGCCGAGCGTCAGATCGGCCACGGATTCCGCCGTCAGCGCGCGCATTCCCGGACGGCGATCTGCGGCGCGATTCCTGGACAGGCTCCCAGGCGATCCGCGATCGCCTGGCCGGATCCGCGTGCCCGACGGGGAGCGCGCGGGGGCGCCCGCGCCTGGGTACGATCCAGGGGCATGGAGCTCCGCGCGAAGCCCAGGGCGGATGCCGCGCGGGTGCTCCTCGCCTGGCTCGTCCTGGGGGTCGTCGCCTGGCGCGCCGCAGCGGGCGCGTCCGAGGCCTGGGGCGAGCTGGCGAGCCGGCCCGCGCGCCAGCACGTGCGCGCCTTCACCACGCGCCCGGAGGTGCTCGTCGCGCGCCAGCTCGGAGCGGACGTGGGCATCCTGCTCGCCCTCCGGGCCCACGCCGCCGGTGCGCGCGAGCTGCGCCTCTCGTTCGTGCCGCGGCCGGACGCGCTGCGCGCGCTGAAGCGGCGCACCGCCATGCTCTCCGGCTACCTGTACCCGACCGCGCTCCTCGCCTGGCCCCACGACCCGCGCGCGCGCGCCGCGGGCGGGACGCCCGCGCCGGGCCGCGAGGGCTTCGTGCTCGACCTCGACTCGGGCCGGGACTACTCGCGCTGGCCCGGCTGCGAGGTGCTGGCCGAAGGGCCGGACTGGAAGCTCCTGCGGCTACGCCCGGGGTCGGGATGACGCTCGGGCCGCTCGCGCTCCTGTCGGTGGTCGGGATCCCGCTCGCGCTCGGAGCGGCGCTGCTGCGGCTGCAGGGCATCGTCCCGCGCACCGACCGGCTGGCGTACCTCGGCTGGGCCTGGATCCAGGGGGCGCTCGGGGTGGGCCTCGGGCTCTCCGCCTGGCTGTGGGTCGGTGCGCCGCTGCGCGCGGCCTGGCTGGCGCCGGCCTTCCTGGTCGTGGCCGGACTGACCCTCGCGCTCGCGCGCCGGCGCGTGCCGGTGCTCGAGCCGCGCGCGGAGGGACGCGCCTTCCCGCGCTGGGAGCGCATCCTCTTCGCGCTGGCGGTGGCGGCGATGCTCGCGGCCCTGGCCGATCGCATCCTGCTGGCCTCCGGCTGGGCCGTGGCCGCCTCCGACGAGGCCCTGATCTACGCCTCGAAGGCCAAGGTGATCTTCCACGCCGGGGACTTCGGCGCGGAGTTCCGGCGCGGCCTGGCGCTCCCGGGCTTCGTGCAGCACCCGGACTACCCGCCGCTGAACCCGCTGTTGCAGGTGTGGGTGCACGCCCACGCGGGTGAGGTCGTGCACGTCGAGAACCGCCTGCCGATCCAGCTCTTCGGGCCGGCGCTCGTCCTGGTCGCGGCCGCGGCCCTGCGGCGGCGCGCGCGGCCGGGCGTGGCGGCGCTGTTCCTGGTGTGCATCGCGACGCTCAACTTCACCGAGATGTCGATGCGCAAGGCCTACGCGGACCTCCTCGTCGCGGTAGGCGCCCTGGTCGTGTGGGACCTGTGGCAGCGTCACCGCGAGGACGGCGAGCGCGCCTGGCTGCGGCTCCTGGCGACGAGCGCGTGCCTCCTGGTGTGGTCGAAGAACGAGGGGCTGCTGCACGTCGTCGCCTTCGGCCTGGCCGCCGGCCTGCCGCTCCTCCTGCGCCGGCGGCCCGAGGGGCGCGCCGCGCTGCGCACGCTCGCCGCGTGGGGCGTGCCGCTGCTCGCCTCGATCCTCTACCTCGCCTGGTTCAACGCCCACTTCGGCGTCGGCAACGACCTGGTCGCCTCCTGGACCAGCCTCGAGGCGCCGCCCGAGCTCGAGACGCGCGGCCAGGGGCTGACCCTGGAGCGCGCCTCCCAGCGCGTCGCGCCGATCCTGGCGAGCTTCGCGCGCCAGGTCTTGCGC
This sequence comes from Planctomycetota bacterium, assembly GCA_036376275.1. GTDB lineage: Bacteria > Planctomycetota > UBA1135 > UBA1135 > JABFRZ01. Next base: position 8,706 of record DASVAP010000036.1, read on the forward strand.
GACCCCGAGCGCTCCCAGGGGCTCCTGTTCCTGTTCCTCCTGCTGGTGCTCCTCGATCCACCGCGTGCCTTCGCCCGCGCGCGCGCGGCCTTCACGGTGGGGCTGCTCATCGTCCAGCTCGGCTACCTGGCCGTGTACCTGGGCACGGGCTGGGAGATCGAGCGCCACCTCGCGACCTCGCTGCACCGCCTCGTGTTCCACCTGCTGCCGGCGCAGGGTCTGTGGGTGTGCCTGTACGTGGCCGCGACGCTGCCGCGCCTGGCCAGCGGTCGCGTCGACGCGCCGTTCCTCCGCTCCCGATGAAGGAGCGCGGAGGCGCGCAGGGGCGCAATGGGGCTGGGGGGGCGGCGGCGTGCTCCCGAGCGCAGGGTCGCGGTCCGAGCGTGTCCGGAGACGCTCCCTCACGCCCGCTCCCCCTTCTGCCTGTTCCTCTTCGCGCCCTCCGCGTCTCCACGCTCCGCTCCTCTTCCCTCTGGAACCCCCTCCGGCGCCCGTCCCAGGCTTGACGCTTCGCTCCGCCCGCGAGAAGCCGCAGAATTCCCGCCCCGATGACGAGCTGCCTCCAGTGCGGCCACCAGGATCCCGGCGAGTTCCTCTTCTGCCCGCGCTGCGGCACGAAGGCGGTCGCGGGCGGCGTGGCCACCGATCCCTTGCTCGGCCGGATCCTGAACGGCAAGTACCGGGTCGAGCGCGAGATCGGCCAGGGCGCGATGGGCACCGTGTACCTGGGCGAGCACATCGGGCTGAAGAAGCAGCTGGCCCTCAAGGTGCTGCACTCGGACCTGGAGGTCTCGGACGAGTCGCTGCAGCGCTTCCAGCGCGAGGGCATGGCCGCCGGGCGCTTCAGCCACCCGCACGCGATCCAGATCTTCGACTTCGACCGCTCCGAGTCGGCCCCCGGCCGCAGCCGCGTCTTCTACCTGGCGATGGAGTACGTGGACGGCGCGAACCTGACGCTGTTCCTGCGCCAGAAGGGGCGTCTCCCGGTCGCCATGGCGGTCAAGCTCGCGCGCCAGATGCTCTCGTGCCTGGCCGAGGCGCACCGGCACGGGATCGTGCACCGCGACCTGAAGCCCGACAACATCATGGTCAGCGAGGGCTCGCGCGGCGAGCTGCGCCTGAAGGTGCTCGACTTCGGGCTCTCGAAGCTGGTCGACCGCAAGCTCGGCTCGAGCCTGATGACGCAGCCGGGGCGCCTGCTGGGGACGCCGCTCTACATGGCGCCCGAGCAGCTCCAGGGCGAGGAGGCCGACGAGCGCAGCGACGTCTACGCGGCCGGGCTGATCCTGTACGAGATGCTGGCCGGCGAGCGGCCCTTCAAGGAGAAGGACTCGGCCCAGCTGTTCCTGGCGCGTCCCGCGGCCGAGGCGCCCTCGCTGCGCGCGAACCGCCCCGACCTGGTGGTGCCGGACGAGCTCGAGGCGCTGCTCCTGCGCGCGCTGCAGCGCGAGCGCGAGGCGCGCTTCCAGACGGCCGAGGAGATGCTCAACGCGCTCGACGAGGTCCCGGCCGATGCGACCAGCGTCAGCCGCTCGCGCGCCAGCGCGAGGGGCAGCGTCGGGGCCGGCGGGGGGACTGGCGGGACCTCCACGGCGCGCTCGGCGCCGGCTGCGCCGGCGGCCGCGACCCCGGAGCCGCGTCGCAGGCGCGGACCGCGGATCGTGCTCCTCGTCGTCGTCGGGCTCGCGCTCGTCGGCACCCTGACCGTGCTCAGCGTCATCGGCTCGGGCGGCGCCCGGCCGCCGCGCGTGCGTCAGGTCGAGGCCGCCCGCCGCAGCGAGCCGGAGCAGCGCTACATCGGCCTGCTCGACGAGGCGCGCCTGAAGCTGCACGGCGGCGACAGCCAGGGGGCCCTGACGGCCGTCAACCAGGCCTCCCTGCTCGACTGCCGCGACGCCGAGGTGTTCCTGATCCGCTCCGAGATCTACCGCACGCGCGGCGACCTGGTCTCGGCCCTGGCGGAGCTCGACACGGCGGCCAACGCCGAGCCGGGCTCGCCCGAGCCGCACCTCGGACGGGTCTGGATCCGGCTCGAGCAGGGCGACCTGGCCGGCGCCGAGCAGAGCCTGGAGCGCGCCCGCGAGCTGGCTCCGGCCGGGGCCGGCGTGCAGGCGGCGCGCGGCGCGCTGGCGCTGCTGCGCGGCCAGCGCGACGAGGCGCGCAAGCTCCTGGTCGAGGCCGTGGCCGGCGATCCGGCCCTCGCCGCCGGGCACCTCTACCTCGGGCGCCTGCGCCTCGAGGAGGGCGACCTCGCGGGTGCGATCACGGCCCTGGCGGAGGCCAAGAGCCGCGATCCGTTCGGGGTGCAGCCGCTGCTCTACCTGGCCGAGGCCTACGAGGCCCAGGGGAACCTCGCCCTGGCGGACGCGCAGCTCGACGAGGCCCTGCGCCTGGACCCCGGCTCCGGTCCGCTGCGCGTGCGCCGCGCGGCGCTCCTGCTCGAGCGCGGCTCGGCCGGCGCGGCGCTCGAGTTCCTGCGCGAGTCGACCGAGCGCGTGCCGCAGGAGGGGCGCCTGTGGATCCTGCGCGGGGTCGCGGCCCAGGCCAGCGACGACGTGGCGGGGGCGATCGAGGCCCTGCGGCGCGGGCTCGACCTCGGCGTGCGCGACCCGGACGCGCGCTGCCTGCTGGGTGCGCTCTACCAGCGCAACGGGCGCCTGGAGGACGCCGTCGCCCAGTACCAGGCGGTCCTGCGCGAGGAGGGCGAGTACCCCAGCGCGAACCTGCAGCTCGGCCTCGCGCTCTTCGCCCAGGGCAAGTACCTGGAGGCGCGCGAGCGGCTGGAGCGCGTGCTGTCCTTCGACGACGAGAACCTGCAGGCGCACCTCTACCTCGGCCTGCTGTTCCGCAACGTCCTGGCGGACGAGGACCTGGCGCGCGAGCACCTCGAGCGCTACCGGGCGCTCGGCGGCGACGATCCGCGGCTCGACGATCCGAGGTGAGTCGATCCGACCGCGGAGGCGCGGCGGGGGATCCAGGAGGTCGCGGAGGAATGGAGGAGGAGAGGGGGACGGACGAGGAGCGGGAGCGGAGCCCGGCCGGCGGGCGTCCCGGGGGGATACGCCGTGGTGCGTAGGCGGGGGACACGAAAGGGCACCTCCGTCCTGGCGGTGCGGCCGGTATCGTCGGCGCGGGATGACTCGTCTCGCCCGTGACGCGCCGCGCTGCGCCGTGCTGGTCGCGTGCCTCGCGGGCGGGGCGGCGGGCTGCGCGTCGGCGCCGGCGCCAGCGGCCGAGGGGCCGCCCACGCCGGCCGGAGACCTGCACGGGTACGTCGCGGCGCGCTACCGCGGCCGGGCCACGGACGACGACCAGGACCACGAGCTGCGCACGGTGCTCGCGCTCGACTACGTCCCGACCGCGGGACGCGGCCTCGAGGCCCACCTGCTGGCGCGCGCGGACGCCGACCTCGACGGGCACGACGACGGCATCTTCTCGGGCCTGGACGACACCTACGATGGCAGCGTGGTCACGAAGCTCTACACCGCCTTCCTCGACCTGCCGCTGGGCGATCCCGCGCGGCCCCTCGGCACGCTGCGCCTCGGGCGCCAGACGGACGTCGAGCTGCCCGAGGTCGTGCGCCTGGACGGGCTCGCCTTCCGCTCGCGTCCGCGCGGCGAGCGCGCGCTGGCCTTCGGGCTCTACGGTGGCATCCCCGTGCACCTCTACGAGTCCTCCTCGTCGGGTGACCTCGGCTACGGCAGCTACGTCGAGGGCCTGCCGTGGGCGGGCGGACGGGCGCGCCTCGACTGGCTGCACCTCGAGGACGAGCAGCGCTTCGGCGAGCAGCGCGACGACCTGCTCGGGTTGACCCTGTGGCAGCGCCTGGCGCGCGCGGGCTGGATGGAGGGGCGCTTCACGGTCCTGGAGGGCGAGGAACGCGACCTCGACCTGCGCGCGCAGCTCCAGGAGCCGCGCTCGGGCACGATCGCCGGGCTGCGCTACCACGAGCTGCTCGAGACGCAGTTCGTGAACGCGCTCGAGCTCGATCCCTTCTCCGAGCAGCTGCTCGAGTACCACCCGTACCGCGAGCTCGGCGCCGACGTCTCGCGGCCCTTCGGGCGCTACCTCGACCTCGAGCTGGGGCTCGGCCTGCGGCGCGTCAGCGACGACGACGACGTGGGCGACTTCAACCGCGACTGGCAGCGCCTGTACGCGACGGGGACGCTCGCGGACTGGCTGGCCGAGGGTCTGGCGCTCGGTCTGACGGCCGAGCGCTGGGACGACGAGGCCGAGAACGACACCAGCGCCTTCGGGGCCGACCTGACGCTCGACCGCGGGCGCGGCTGGCGCGCCTCGCTCGGCAGCTACTACGCGCTCTACAAGTACCGCCTGCTCGAGCTGGAGGAGAAGGAGGACGTGCGCACCTACTACCTGCGCACGTCGCGGGACGTGGGCACGCGCCTGACGCTCGAGCTCCTGTACGAGCTCGAGGACGACGACCTCGAGACCTACCACCTGCTCACCTTCGGAGGGACATGGCGCTTCTGAGCCGATCGCTGCGACCGGCGGGCGTGCTGGCGGGCCTGGTGCTGGCCGCGCTGGCCGGCTGCTCGCTGGTCGAGACGCTCCTGCCGGAGGCGCAGCCGGAGCCCTTCGCCTTCTCGCACCGGCTGCACGTCGAGGCTGCCGCGCTCGCCTGCACCGACTGTCACGCTCCGGGGCCCGACGGCGAGCCGGGCTGGCCGGCCCCCGCGGACTGCGCGCGCTGCCACGCGGAGGAGGCCAGCGTCCCGCCCGAGCGGCGCGTGGCGGCGCTCTTCGAGGGCGAGCGCTACCGCGCCGCGCGCGTCGGGGCCCAGGCGGACGAGATCGTCTTCGCCCACGCGCCCCACGCGGCCAGCCTGGACTGCGCGAGCTGCCACGCCACCGTCGCGGCCGACGACGGGGGGCTCGCCACCCTGCGCGGCGCGCTGGTCCTGAGCATGGACGCCTGCCTCGCCTGCCACGCGGACCACCGCGCCGCGCCGCAGGAGGTCGATTGCGCCGCCTGCCACGTGGAGATCCGCGCCGACCGCGCTCCGCCGAGCCACGCCCTGGCCTGGACGAGCAACCACGGATTGGTGGCCCGTGCGCGCTCGGGGGCGCGCCTCGACCGCTGTGCCATGTGCCACGCCGAGTCGAGCTGCGACGCCTGCCACCAGACGCAGCTACCGGAGAGCCACGACAACTTCTTCCGCCGCCGCGGGCACGGGCTGCAGTCGAGCCTCGACCGCGCGAGCTGCGACACCTGCCACGACCCGGACTCCTGCTCGCGCTGTCACGCCGAGACGCGGCCCCTCAGCCACACCGGCTCCTTCGGCGCCCCGCGCGACCGCCACTGCCTCACCTGCCACGAGCCGCTGCGCTCGACCTCCTGCGGCGTGTGCCACGCCGACACGCCCAGCCACGACCTCGCCACGCCGCTGCCGCCCGACCACGTGCCCTCGATGAACTGCCGGTTGTGTCATGGGAACGGCCAGCCCCTGCCGCACGTGGACAATGGGCAGACCTGCACCTCGTGTCACCGCTGAGGTCCCCTGTCCCCGAGGTTGTCACGGCCGCGTCACGGTGGCCCTGAGCCGTGGCGGAATGCGCCAGTGTGCGTAGGGCTCTCCCGGCCGCCAGGAGCGATCCTCCCGAGGAGAACGAACACGAAACGCGGCGGGCGCGCCCGCCGACCCTGCCACGGAGGCCAGCCATGTCGAAGACCCGCACCCCACTCGATCCCACCCGCACCTTCCGTGTCCTGCCGCTGCTGGCGCTGCTGGCCGCGCTCCCGGCCTGCACCGGGGACGATGGCGACGACGGCGCCCAGGGGCCTCCCGGGCCCCCGGGCTCGGGCTCGGACACCGAGCTCGAGCAGGGCGACGACACGCCCGGGATCACCGCCGCGCTCGTCTCGCTGAGCGGCGGCACGGCCGGCAACGGCGGCTTCCGCGCGGGCGACGTGATCACGGTGCGCTTCACGGTCCAGAAGGACGCCGGCACGCGCTGGGAGCTCGCGCAGCTCTCCGCCGGCCGGGCCCTGGTCTCGGGCCCGAGCTTCAACTACCAGCGCGTCATCGCCGAGCAGAACGACGTGCTCGCACGCGCGGTCTCGCAGAGCGACGGCTCCTATACCTACACCTTCGCGGCCCCGCTGCCGGCCACCTACCTGGCGCCGCTGAACGACACGCCGTCCTTCGGCACCGACGACGGCGAGATGACAGGCCAGGCCCTGCTGGACGGGACCTACACCCTGGCGCTGACCTTCAGCTACGACTTCACGGTCGACGACGAGAGCGAGCGCGAGTCCGACAACCTGCTGGTCGACTTCGTGGTCGGCGCCGGCGGCGTGGTCGAGCACCGCGAGGTGGTCAAGATCGAGAACTGCAACCGCTGCCACGAGGAGCTGCGCTTCCACGGCGGACGGCGCGAGGAGGTCACGCTGTGCGTCCTGTGCCACACCTCCGGGGCCGAGGACCAGAACAACCCCGGCACGAACGGCGGCACGCCGGGCGTGGCGATCGACTTCAAGATCATGATCCACCGCCTGCACGCGGGCGAGCACCTGCCCTCGGTGCTGGGCGTGGACACCAACCCGGACGGCTCGCGCAACTACGCGGCGACGCCCCAGCCGCTCCTCATCGGGCGCGACGACTTCTCGCACGTGGCCTTCCCCGCCTGGCCGCACGGACTGGTCGCGACCCCGCGCGACCAGGGGTACTCGGCCCTCTCGGCCGACGCCAAGTCCAAGGAGGACAAGATCCGCACCGGCCCCTCGAACTGCAACGTGTGCCACGGCGACCCCGACTTCGACGGCCCGCTGACCGCGCCCGTCCAGGGCGACCTGATCTACTCGCAGCCGGCGCGCCAGGCCTGCGGCTCGTGCCACGACGACGTGAACTGGGGCCTCCCCTACACCGCCAACGGGCAGACGATGCCCGACCAGGCCAACAACTCGAACTGCAAGCTGTGCCACGAGCCGGACGGCAACGGGCTGGCGGTGCGTGACGCGCACCTGCACCCGCTGCTCGACCCGAACTTCGACAGCGGCACGAACCTGAACGTGCTCTCGCTGCTGGAGGCCGGCGCGAACGACGACGACGGCACGATCGACCCGGGCGAGAAGATCCAGATCTCGCTGGAGATCGTGGACGACGCCGGCAACGCCCTGGCGCCGGGCTCGATCTCGGCGCCGTCGGTGGTCATCTCCGGCCCGACCGACAACTACAACGTGCTGCTGAACACGACCATCCCGACCGCGGCCCTGAGTGGCGCCCCGCCCTTCACGCTGAACGTGCCGATGGCCGTGATGCTGGAGCGCGTGGGGGTCTCCACCGGCGCCCTGGACACCTTCGGGACGGCCTTCACGCCGCACCTGAACGTGAGCGGCGCCACGACCTCGGTCCTGGTGCGCACCGGCACGACGGGGGGCGACTCCATGCTGGCCGAGGCCAGCGTGGCGACCCAGAACTACGTGGACGTGGCCAGCGCGGCCGGGTTCGCGCGGGACGAGTACGTCGTCGTCGACGACGGCGGGATGACCGAGGAGTACGCCCGCATCCAGTACGTCGACGGGAACCGCCTGTGGTTCTCCTCGACCTACACCCCCGCGTACAAGGCCAGCCTGGCCGCGGCCCACGCGGCGGGGACCAGCGTGCGCGAGGTCCAGCTCGCCACGATCCCGGGTGCCGACTACGCCCTGACCGCCGCCACCGGGCAGATCATGGAGGGCAACGAGTTCGGCCCCGGCGTGGTGCTGGTCAGCTACACGACCGACTTCGTGATGCCCGACACCTACCCCGTGCCGCTCAACGGCTCGCCGGATCTCGGCGAGGAGACCGGCGAGTGGGCGGGCAAGTCCATCGTGGACGGCACCTACTCGCTCTCCCTGTGGAGCGCGCGCAGCCTGACGCTGAACCTGTTCGGCGAGTCGAACAGCTACCGCTCCTCCTCCGACGCCGACATGGTGGACTTCCTGGTGGGCTCGGCGGCCACGCTCGATCCCTACGACCTGATCGCCAGCGGCTCCTCCTGCTTCAACTGCCACCAGGAGCTCGCTTTCCACGGCTTCGGCCGGCGCGGCTTCGAGTCCTGCATCGTGTGCCACGGCTCGGCCGGGGCCGAGGACCGGCCGCAGTACGTGGCCGGCAACGCGCCCGCGACCGAGGCCACGACGATCCAGTTCCGCAACATGCTGCACAAGATCCACATGGGCGAGGAGCTGGCCAACGCCGCGAGCTACGACGTCGTCGGCTTCGGCTCCTCGGCCTACCCCAACAACTTCGGGGTGACGAACTTCGGCGAGATCCTGTTCCCGGCCCTGCCGGGCGGGGTCGCGAACTGCACCAAGTGCCACGCCAACGAGGCCTGGCACGAGCCGCAACCGCGCAACCACCCGACCGAGCAAGGTCGCGCGGTCCAGCGCTGGGCCATGGTGTGCAATGCCTGCCACGACTCGACCGATGCCACGGCCCACATCGCCGTGCAGACGGACTCGCAGGGCAACGAGTCCTGCGGCGTCTGCCACGGCGCGGGCAAGGAGTGGAGCGTCGAGCGTGTCCACCGCCCGTACTGAGCCGATCGGCCGGGGCGCGCGCCGCGCGCGCGCGCCCGCCGGGCCGCTCGCCCTCGTGGCCCTGGCCGGGCTGGGGGCCGCGCTCTGCGTGTGGCTCGCGGCCGCGCGCGCGACGCACGGGCCGGCCCCGCCGCGGCCGGCCGCGGAGCGGCCCGGCGTCGAGCTGGCGCCCGTGACGACCGCCGCGCGCACACCCGCCTCCACCGGAGCCCCGGCGCCGGCGGGCTCCGCGGGGACGGCCGCGGCCAGCGCGCGCGACGCCCGGCGCGCGCGCCCACCGCGCAGCGAGGCCGAGCACCTGGCCGCCTTCCTCGCCCGCGCGCGCGCGACGCCCGGTAGCCTCGAGGCGACGGCGGCCGCGATCCTCGACGGGTCGGGCTCGCGCGCCGAGAAGCTCGCGCTGCTGGCCGCCCTGCGCGCGCTCGACTCGCCGGAGCGCCTCGCCTGGCACGAGCACGCCGCGCGCTCGAAGACCGAGGCCGAACCGACCCCCGGCCTCTCCCTGGCGGACGCCGCGCTCCAGCAGCTCCTGGCCGAGGCCGCACGCTCGCTCGAGGCCCGCGCCGCGCTCGCGCGCCTGGCCTTCGACGAGCCCGCCCCGGCCGCGGCCGCGCGGCGGCGCGCCGCAGCCGGGCTCGCGCGCCACGCCGGCGAGAACGAGCTGGGCGCGCTCGCCGCCGCCCTCGCGCGCGAGCGCGACGAGCTGCTCGTCGCCGGGGTCCTGGGCGCCCTGGCGGAGCGCGAGCCCTCGGCCGGGCGCACGCGCATCCTGCTGGCCCACGGGCGCAGCGACGGCGCGCCCGTGTCCGGCACCGAGTGAGGTCCGGCCCGGCGGGCGTGCCGGACCGGCTCTTCATCCGTCCTTGACGGGTGCTTGCTCTGCTCTGGGAGCCGCGGGGCGCTCCGACGTCGCGGCCAGCGCCCCATGAACGGACCGAACCGCACCCCCGGCCGCGCCCTGCTCCTCCTCGCGGCCCTGGCCCTGCCCGCCGGTGCCCAGGAGGTCGTACCGCCCCTGCGCATCCTGTCCGAGGCCTTCCGCGACGCCGCGCGCGAGCATCTGCTCGCCCCGCCGCCCCCGGCGCGCGTGGGCGCGGAGCCGGCGCCCGACGGACGGCTGGCGCGGCTGCTCGAGGACCTCGACCTCGACCTGCGCCTCTTCGAGAGCGCCGAGGACGACGACCTGGCCCCGGGCTTCGGGCTCGACCTGGCCAAGACCCTGCGGCCGTCGCGCGGCGACGCCGAGCCGGCGCTCGACCTCAGGATCGAGGGGCTGGTCGCGGCCGAGCGCGAGCAGAACCCGGACGACTCCCTGTCGAGCGCGCTGCGCCTGCGCTGGTCGGGCGCGCGCACGCTCGGACCGCCGGAGCGCGGCCGCGCCGCCGTGGCCGAGGCGCTCGAGCTGCCGGAGGTCGCCGCCCTGCGCGCGCTCGATCCCGAGCGCTTCGAGCGCCTGGCCGCGCGCTTCGACCCGGCCGCGACCGGCGCGCTGGCCTCGGACCCGGATTTCGTTGCGCTCGCGGAGCGCCACGTCGAGAGCCTGGCGCCGCGCCTCGCGCCCGAGCTCGCCTGGTCGCTCGAGCTCGCCAGCGCGCTCGAGTCGAACCAGGACTTCTCCTCGCGCCAGGTGGCGCTGGGCGGCGCCTTCGCCGCGCGCCTGGTGGGCCTCGACCCGGACTCCGCCCTCAGCCGCGCCAACCTCTTCGACCTGCCGGCGGCGGTCCTGCGCTGGCTGACGGGCACGGACGAACGCTTCGGGCTCACCGGCCAGGCCTTGCCGGGCGTGGTGGCCGGCCTCGACGTGGTCGACGCCGCGCGCGACGAGGTGCGCGGGGCCCTGACGGACGACGAGAGCTTCCTGCGCGCGCGCCTCGAGCTGGCGCTCGCCTCGCACGCCTTCACGCTCGACGAGCGTCCGGTCGAGCTGGGCCTGCGCTGGCGCTTCTTCCAGGAGCTCGACGCGCCCTCCGAGGTGCGCCGCGCCGGCGGCGACGACACGAGTCACCTGGAGCTGCGCCTCGCCTTCCCGCGCGGCTGGTTCCTGGCCTGGACGGCCGGTGAGCTCCCGCTCGACCCGAGCTACGACTCGACGGTCACGCTCGGGTACGCGCTGAGCTTCTGAGGAGCACGCGGCAGCGCGCGCGCGAGCTGCCGCGCCGCCTCGGGCCCGAGGTCGCCCAGGATCGTCAGGGCTCCGAACAGGTGCCGGTAGCGGCGCTGGCGCGCCACGAAGGCGCCGATGCCGCACCACAGGAGGTGCAGGGCCGTGAAGGAGCCGTGGACCGCGCGTCCAGCCGCGCGCATGCGCTTGCAAGGAATCGTCAAAGGCCCGCGCGGTGCCGCTACGATCCGCGCCCGCGGAGCGACCCCCGCGCCCGCGCAGCGACTCCATGGAGGATCCTCACCAGCGCCCGGACGTGCAGGCCGTCGACGCCGAGGAGTTCCATGCGCTGCTCGTCTCGCGCCGCAGCCTCGAGCGCCTCCAGCCCTATCCGCGTCCGCGCCGGACGCGCCCGATCGGCCTGCGCGACCGCAGCACGGGCGTGATCTACGTGCGCTCGGGCGATGCGGACGGGCTGCGCGTGGGCGCGGGTCCGTTGCTGCCGGCCGGCGCCGGCTGATCCTCGCTCAGCGGGCGGCGCCCGAGGCCCTGCACGAACTCGGCGATGCGCGCGCGCCCGAGGCGCGGCGCGTCGGCGTCCGCCGCCAGGTGCGCCTCGATCTCGCGCGCCAGCTCGACGAAGGGCGCGGCGGCCGCCTCGCTGGCCGCGGCCGTCAGCGGGCGGCGCTGCACCGTCACGCTCTCGACGCGCGCCGAGTAGGGCACCTCGCTGGCGAGGAAGCCCAGCCCCTCGCGGCGCGCGAAGGCGCGCACCTCGCGGTGGAGCGCCTTGCGCGCGTCGACCATCGAGAAGAAGGGCAGCACGCGCAGGCCGCGCCGGCGCTCGGCCTTCAGCTCGGGGTAGAGCGTGGCCAAGGTGCGCAGCGCGAGCGGCGTCGGGATGGTCGGCACGACCAGCGCGTGCACGGACTGGAGCGCGCAGCGCACGAGCCGCGAGAAGGCCGGAGGGCAGTCGAGCACGATGCGCTCGTAGCGTGTGCCGAGCTCGGCCAGGACCGCCGCCAGGGCCGCCACCGGCTCCTCCTCGCGCCCCAGGCTGGCCTCGAGCCCGCCCAGGGCCAGGTCCGCCGGCAGGAGGTCGAGGCCGGGCCAGTCGCTGCCGCGGATCGCGGCCCACAGCTCGGCCGGCTCGCGCAGCCAGCGCTTCGGGCGGCTCGCCGCGTCGACCCGCACGCGGTAGATCCACGAGGCGGAGCCCTGCGGATCGAGGTCCCACAGCAGCGTCGTGCGCCCGGCGTGCGCCGCAAGGTGCGCGAGGTGCACGGCCGCGGTCGTCTTGCCCACGCCGCCCTTCAGGCTGTAGAGCGCGAGCGCCTTCACGCGCCGGTGCCTGGTTCGGGGCGCAGCCTCGCGCGCAGGTGCTCGAAGGCCGCGCGCGACGGGGGGGCGAGGAGCGCGTCGGCCAGCTGCTCGTAGCGCGCGCGCGCCGCCCGTCCGCGCCGCGCGCCCTGCTCGAGGAAGCGTCCCAGGGCGAGGTGCGCCGCCGGCCCGGCTCCGGCCGCGGGCCCGAGCGCGAGCGCGCGCAGGGCCTCGCCGTGCACCTCGACGTCCTGGATCGTGCCGAGCACGCCCTGCAGGCCCTTGAGCGGCCCGACGCAGGCCTCGAGCTCTGCTGCTGGGACGAGGCCACGGCAGCACTCCAGCAGGTAGCGCAGCTTCTTGCAGGCGATGCGCAGCGCGTGGAGCTCCGGCCCGGGGCTGGTCGAGCGCACCTCGGCCGCGCGCGCCAGCACCTGGCGCAGCCGCCGCCGCAGGCGCTTCGCGACCACGCGCGCGAAGTCCGTCCCGGCCCGCGGGCCGGCGGCCTGCTCGCGGCCGGCGGCGAAGGCCGTGCGCAGGCCGCGCAGGCAGCGGCGCGCGCGCGGGGCCTCGAGCGCGGCCACGAGCTCGGCCTGCATCCGCTCGCGCTCCTCCGCCAGGGCCGCGAGCACCGGCCCGAGGTCGGCGGCGAGCTCCGGCGGCGCCATGTGCAGCTCGAAGAGCAGCGTGTCGGCGTCGCGCGCCGGCCCGGTCGCGCGCGCGAGAGCGCGCAGCTCGGCCACGCACTCCGCCTGCTCGGCCTCCGGCAGGATCCCGTCGAGCTGGCCGAGCAGCGAGCGCAGCCGGCGCAGGGCCACGCGCGTGTCGTGCAGGTACTCGGCGTCGGCGCCGGCCCGCAGGCCGGGTGCGTTGCGGCGCAGCACCTCGAGCTGCGCGCGCACGATGCGCGCCAGGGCCGGGAAGGCGCGCGTGCCCGGCGCGAGCGGGGCCCAGCGACCGGGGCGGCGCCGCGGGAGCGGCAGGAGCGCCTCGGCCGGGACGGGCTCGGCTCCGCCGGCGCGTGCGAGGCCCTCCGCCCCCTCGAGCAGGGCCGCCACGCGCGCGCACTCGGCGTCGTAGCCGCGCACGCCGCGCACGACCAGGCGGTGCACCTCGCGCGCCGGACCCTCTCCGGCCGGGGGCGTCAGGCGCTGGCGCTCGTCCTCGATCCAGGTGACGACCTTGTGCTCCTCGTCCAGCACCGCCCAGCGCGCGCGTGTCGTGTCGAGCTCGCCCAGGGGCTCGAGCGCGCGCGCCTCCAGCGTCTCCGCCAGGGGCACGGCCTGGGCGCGCGGCAGGTCCCACACGAAGCGCGGGGGCCGCGGGAGCTCGAAGGTGCCGAACCAGGGCTCCTCCGGCGCTTCCCCGAGGGAGGCCAGCCGGCAGGCGACGCGCGGCGCCGTGCCGGCGCAGGCCAGGGCGAGGCCGGCGCGGGCCAGGCGGTGGTCGGGTCCGTCCAGGAGGGTCTCGACGCGCTCCTCGCGCTCGCGCGGATCGAGGCGCGTGCCGGCCAGGGCCGCGCTCCAGGCGCGCGCCCCTCCGTCACGGGCCGCGGGGCGCACGACGAAGGCGTGCACGGGCGGCTCGCCCGCCCGCCGCTCCGTCGATCTGTCTCCGTTTCGCCCCATTCTCTCGCGCTTCTCCAGGAAGGTGCAGTTTGCCATGCCCGGCCGCGGGCAGGCGAGCGCCGGGCCTTCCCGCAGCTCGGAGGGGCCCCGGCTACGCGCTGAGCCGCTCGGCCAGGCCGCGCAGCAGGGTGCGCAGGCCGCGCTCGCGCACGCGCTCGAGGGCGTGCTCGAGGCGTAGCCACTCGCGCTCGCGGAAGTCGTCCTCGCTCCAGCGCGAGAGCTGCCGCGTCACGCGCATCAGGAACACGACCACCCGGCGCGGCTCGTCGCCCTTGCGGTAGACGTAGGAGCCGAGCGGCCGCCAGCCCATGCGCCCCAGCAGCCCGGCCTCCTCCGAGGCCTCGCGCCGCGCCGACTGGCGCGGGCTCTCGCCCGGCTCGACGTGCCCCTTGGGCAGCGTCCAGCGGTTGCCCTGCCGGCGCGTGACCATCGCGATCTCCAGCCTGCCGCCATTCCAGCGGTAGGGGATCGCAGCGGCCTGCAGGATGCGTGCGCTCGCGCTCTTCATCGAGGCGAGCCCATCTAGCCAAGCGCCCCGGGAGTTTTCCACACCCTGGAGCCGCACTGGGCGGACCCGCCGACTTCACCAGCCCGCGAAGTCGAAGGCGCGGAAGTCCTCGTCGAGCAGGTCGGCGTCGGCGGCGAGGATCTCGGCCAGCTCGGTCTGGGCCTCGCGCTGGCCGCGCACGGCGGCGCGCAGGAAGTCGCGGAAGGGGCCGCGGGGCGGCTCGGCGCTGGGCTCGCTGCTGGGCTCGTCCTTGGTGGCCTCGCAGTCCTCGAGCAGCCAGCGGAAGAGCATCCCGAGCTGCATGAAGCGCTCGTGGGAGCGGCCGACGTAGGCCTGTAGCGGCTCGGACAGGAGTCGCGCGAGGGGCACGAGCTTGCGCGCGCGGCCGAGCTCGGCGAGCTGGCTCGCGCCGTAGTTCCAGTCCCAGAACAGCGCGAAGTAGCTGGCCAGGCCCTCCTCGATCCAGGGCTCGGGCACGCGCGCGAACTCGCGCGCCACGAACTGGTGCAGGGCGCCGTGGGTGACCCACATGCCGAGCTGGGTCCAGTTGCCGTCGAAGAAGGTGACGACCGGCTGCTCGGGGTGGTCGGCGGCGAAGAAGCTGCCCAGGATCGAGGAGTGCTCGGCCCCGTGCTCGTTGCCGAAGCGGTTGTACTCCGCCAGGGTCGGCAGGACCCACACGCGCGCGGGCCCGGCGGGGCGGCGGCCCTCGCCCAGCAGCTTCACGAACTCGGCGCGCAGGAACTCGAGGTTCTTGGCGAGCTCGTGGGCCTGGGCGAAGCTCACGGTCGTGCGCACCTCGTAGTGGGCGCTCGTCACGACCCACGGGTCGTCCCAGCGCGAGTGGTCGATCTCGAAGTCGAGGCTCGCCGCCAGGTCGGCCTGGGCGCGCGCCAGGGCGGCGGCCACGACCTTGCGGTAGGCGTCGCCCGTCTCCGCGGGGAGCGGGGGGAGCAGGGCCAGCGTGAGGGCCGCGAGCAGCATCGCCGTCCTTGTACCCGATGGCCCGCGCGCGGGCACCGCGCGACGTCGTAAGAGCCCGATCGCGTGGCACGATGGGGCCCGTGACGGACGCCCCGCCCGGCCCCGACGTGATCCGGCACCCTTCCGGGGCGCGCGCCCTGACCTGGCGCCGGCTCTGGCCCGCCTTCGACGCGCTGCTCCTGCGCGCCCTCGGGGCGGTCTTCCTGCTGGCGGCGCGGGGCAAGCTGGCCGACCTCGAGGGCTTCGAGGAGACGATCGCGCGCTTCGGGATCGTGCTCGACGGGGCGGTGCGGGCCACGGCGGTGGCGCTGGCCGTGGTCGAGGTCGGGATCGGGGCCGCGCTGCTCGTCGGCTGGCGCAAGGCGCTGCACGGGGCGACCGCGCTGCTCGTGCTGTTCCTCGGCGTGCTGGCCTACGGGCTCTGGCTCGGGCTCGACGTCGACTGCGGCTGCTTCGGACCGGGCGAGCACGTCGGGCTGGCCACGGCCCTCGGGCGGGACCTCGTGCTGCTCGCCGTCAGCGGGTATCTCTACTGGCGCCGTCCGGGACGGCGGAAGGAAGTCGCGTGAGGAACCTCTGCTCGATGAGAACCTGCATCGGGCTCGCCGCGCTGCTCGCGGCGGGCTGCGGCACGAACCAGTTCGAGGCCGAGGCGGCGCTCGAGCGGAAGGCCGTGCCGCTGGCGCGCGAGACGGTGGCGGGCGGGTACGCGCTCGTCACGGCCGACGAGCTCGCCGGCTGGCTCGAGCAGAGGAAGGACCTGCTGCTGATCGACGCCATGCCGGCGGCCGACTTCGCGCGCGAGCACATCGCCGGGGCCGTGAACTTCGAGTTCCCGCGCGAGGCGATGGCGAGCTGGGATCCGGCCCGGACCGGCGGGAAGAGCGAGCAGGACCTCGAGACGCTGCTGGGCGCGGACCGCGAGCGCCGGGTGGTCGTCTACTGCGGCTTCGTCGCCTGCGCGCGCAGCCACAACGCGGCCCTGTGGGCGGCGCAGCTCGGGTTCCGCGACGTCGTGCGCTTCCCGGGCGGGATCCACGCCTGGAAGGGCTCTGGGCGGCCGGTGGTGAAGGAATAGGAACAGGGAGAAGCCGGATGCTCGCACTCGTGCTCGTTCTCGCTCAGGACGCTCCCCCGGAGCCGACCTACGCCCAGACGCACTACGTGAAGCGCGAGGAGCTCGTCCCGATGCGCGACGGCGTGCGGCTCCACACCGCGATCTACTCGCCGCGCGAGGCGCCGCCCGACGGCCAGCCGGTCCCGATCCTGCTCGTGCGCACGCCCTACTCGTGCCGGCCCTACGGCGCCGAGCTGCGCGAGCGCCTGGGGCCGAGCGAGCTCTTCGAGCGCGCCGGCTACCACTTCGTCTACCAGGACGTGCGCGGCTGCTACCAGTCGGAGGGCGAGTTCGTGAACATGCGCCCGCACCGCGCCTGGAAGTCGGGGCCCACCGACATCGACGAGGCCAGCGACACCTGGGACACGCTCGCGTGGCTCGTGGCCAACGTGCCCGGCAACAACGGGCGCGTGGGCCTGACCGGCATCAGCTACCCGGGCTTCTACGCGGCGGCCGGGATGATCGACGCGCACCCGGCCCTCAAGGCGGTCTCGCCCCAGGCGCCGATCGTGGACTGGTTCTTCGACGACTTCCGCCACCACGGGGCGCTGTGGCTGCCGCACGGCTTCAACTTCCTGGCGGGCTTCGGGCGCGTACGCGATGCGACCACCGGCGCGCGGCCGGAGCGCTTCCAGCACGGCACGCGCGACGGCTACCAGTTCTTCCTCGACCTCGGGCCGCTCTCGAACGCGGACAGGCTGTGGTTCAAGGGCCAGGTGCCCTACTGGAACGAGCTGCTCGACCACCCGAACCACGACGCCTTCTGGCAGGCCTGCAACCTGCGCCCGCACCTGAACCGCGTGGCGCCGGCGGTGCTCACGGTCGGCGGCTGGTACGACGCCGAGGACCTCTACGGACCGCTGAAGATCTACCGCGAGACCGAGCAGCGCAACCCGGGCGTGTGGAACGGCCTGGTGATGGGCCCGTGGGCCCACGGCGGCTGGGCGCGCGGCGACGGCGATCGCCTGGGGCACGCGTTCTTCGGCGAGAAGCAATCCCTGTGGTACCGCGAGAACGTCGAGTTCCCGTTCTTCGAGCACCACCTGCGCGGCGCGCCCGATCCGGGGCTGGCCGAGGCCACGGTGTTCGAGACCGGCGCGAACGTCTGGCGGCGCTTCGAGCGCTGGCCGCCGCGCGAGGCCGGGCTGCGGGCGCTGTACCTGCGCGAGGGCCGCGGGCTCGGCTGGAGCGCGCCCACGGCCGGCGACGACGCTTCCGACGCCTACCTCAGCGACCCGAACCGCCCCGTGCCCTTCACGGAGGACGTCGCCCTCGGCATGACGCGCGAGTACATGACCGACGACCAGCGCTTCGCGGCGCGCCGCCCGGACGTGCTCGTCTACCAGACCGAGCCCCTGCGCGAGCCGCTCACCCTGGCCGGCCCGATCCAGGCCGAGCTGTGGGTCTCGACCACCGGCACCGACGCCGACTTCGTGGTCAAGGTCATCGACGTCTTCCCGCCCGATGCGCCCGACTGGGAGGGCCTGGAGGCGGGCCAGTCGCAGTCGAACTACCACATGCACGTGCGCAGCGAGGCGATCCGCGGGCGCTTCCGCCGCTCCTACGAGCGGCCGGAGCCCTTCGTGCCGGGCGAGCCGGCACTGGTCGACGTCGAGCTGCAGGACGTGCTGCACACCTTCCAGCCCGGCCACCGGTTGCAGGTGCAGATCCAGAGCACGTGGTTCCCGCTGATGGATCGCAACCCGCAGACCTACGTCGACAACATCCGCGATGCGCGGCCGGAGGACTTCGTGGCGCACACGCACCGGGTGCATCGCTCGGGAGGGCGTGCGTCGCGGCTGGTGGTGAGTGTCCTGCCCGCTGCGACGGGGAGGTGAGCGGCGGGGAGGGAAGAGGGGCGCGGAGACGCGGAGGGAAGACGCGGAGGACGCGGAGGAAGAGGAAGAGAGGGGGGGAGGGAGAGGAGAGGGCTTGGGGGGATGGACGGTCACGGCGGGGGCTCTGAAGGGCTGCGATGACCTCGGATCTCGACGAGCCCTCCACCCCACCTCCCTGCTCCGCGTCCTCCGCGCTCCTTCTTCCCTCCGAAGTCACGGGAATCCTGAACCCAGGATCCGCCGCGCTCCGTCCACTGGTGCGATGGAGAGGCCCTTCCAGGCGTTCGGCGAGGAGCCCTGGCGCGCGCACGCGCAGGCCTTGCGGCGGCTCGCGCTGTCGCTGGTGCGCGACGAGGGCGAGGCGCAGGAGCTGGTGCAGGAGACCTGGCTGCGCGCGGGCGGGGCGCCGCGCTCGGGGGCCTGGCTGCGCACGGTGCTGCGCAACCTGTGGCGTGACCGCGCGCGGGGTGCGGCGCGGCGCGTGGCCAGCGAGGCGGCGGTGGCGCGTGACGAGGCCGTGCCGAGCGGCGCCGAGATCTTGGCCGAGCTGGAGGTCGCCGAGGCGCTCGCGCGCGAGGTCGC
>DASVAP010000038.1:0-14668 GCA_036376275.1 Planctomycetota bacterium
GACGCCCTGTGGATCCGCGTCGAGGCCGCCCGCGACGCCCGCCGCTCGCCCTTCGACGACTCCGAGCTGGCTGCGGAGCTGCGCGCCGATCCCGAGGACGAACGCGCTGTGCACGTGCTGCTCGCGCGCCTCGCGCACCTGGAGCGCGTCGCGCCACGCCGGCGCAAGCTGGCCTCGAGCGTGGCGGCGGCCGCCGTGCTCTTGCTCGGCGTGGGAGCCTGGCTCGCGCGCGACGTGGACGCGGCGGCGAGCCCGTCCGGCGTGCTCGCGCGGGCCGACGTCTTCACCGTGAGCGTGGCGAGCGCCTCGCCGCCGGCCCCGCGCTGTGCCCGCGTCGAGCTGGCTCCGCGCCGCGTCCTGACCTGGACCCTGGAAGGAGAGACCCCGTGATCGCCCTGCTCCTCTGCCCGCTCGTGCTCGCGCAGCCCCAGCGACAGGCCGTCCCGCTCGCCGAGCCTCCGCTCCCCGCCGCGAGCGCGCCGCGGCCCGGCGCGGTGCTGCGCCTGCACGAGGCCGGGCACCTGACCGGCGACGCGCGCCTCGCCGCGCTGGAGGCCGAGCTCGCGCGCCTCTCGGGTCCGGCCGACGCGGCCGCGGCCCTGGCGGGGCTCGAGGCGCTGCGCGCGCGCCGCCAGGAGGTCGAGTCGATCCGCAGTGGGCTGCTCGAGGCCGTGCGCGAGCACGTGCAGCCGGCGCTGGAGGCAGCGGAGCACGTCGAGGCCCTCGCGGACGGCCGGCTGGCCCTGCTCGGGCTGCCGGAGCAGCACGAGTGGCTGGCGGCCTTCCTGCGCGAGGCGGCGACGTTCCAGGGGCTGATCGACATCCAGGCGCGCGTCTGGGAGGTGCCGCGCGGCGCCCTGCCCGCGCCCTTCCAGGAGGCGGGCGGGCGCGCGCTGGACCCGGCCGCGGCGGCCGACGTCACCGCGCGGCTCGCGGCGCTGGGGCTCTCGCCGACCACGGCGCCACGGGTGATGGTGTGGGCGTTCCGGAAAGCCGAGCTCGCCGTCGTCGAGCAGATCCCCTACGTGGGCGACTTCGAGCTCAAGGTCGTGCCGGGGCTGACGGCCGGGGTCGCCGATCCGGTCGTGTCAGTGGCCGAGCACGGCCCGCACCTCTCGCTGCGGGCCATCCCCACGGCCGACGGCGGGCTGCTCGTGCAGGCCGAGCTGGAGAACGTGCGCGTGCGGCGCCCGATCAAGACGGCGACGGTCGAGCTCGCGCCGGGCATTCCGGTCGAGGTCCAGCTCCCGGAGATCTCGCGGGCGGGCATCGAGGGGCACTTCCGGCTCGGCCCCGGGCAGCTCCTCCTGCTGCACGGACCGGCCGACTCGGAGGAGGAGCTCGACGTGGTCGTGCTGCTGCAGGCGCGATGCGTGCCCGAGGCGCGCGCGGACGGGCGCTGACGTCCCGGGCGCAGCGGCGGTCGCCCTACATCGTCCAGCCCGGGCGCGCGAAGGTCTCCGGGTCCTCCTCGAAGCGCGCGCGGTGCTCCTCGCGCTCGAAGAAGTAGGTCACGCCCGCGTGGCTCGCGCGCGGCGCGTCCAGGCGCGGACGGAAACGCTGGCGGCTGACGGGATCCGTCAGGAGGCCGCAGTAGGTCACGAGGTCCGACAGGAAGCGCTCGCGCTCCCAGCGGTCGGCGAAGAAGAACGCCTCGTAGTTCAGGCGCACGCAGTGCTCGGCGTCGAGCACGGCCGCGCGGCGCGCGTCGAGGTAGCTGGCGAAGGTCAGGCCCTTGCGCCGCACGTAGGCCGGGACGTCCTGCACGAAGACGTCGGGGCAGGGCGTTCAGCAGAAGCCGACCGGCTGGCCATTGACGTAGACCGGCGGGACCTTGCGGCTGAGCTTGTTGCCGATCCGGATCGCGCACGAGCCGTCCAGCGCCAGCTGCCCGTCGAGGTAGCGCACGCGCGGGTGCGCCGGATCGTCGGTCTCGACGTAGAAGATCCCGTCCTCGTCCAGCGGACGCGGCGCGCGGGTCGCGGTGGCCGCGACCTCGGACGCCACGAGCCCCGGTGCCGAGGCGTCCCGTGGCGGCGCCCCGCAGGAGTCGAGGAGCGAGCTGGCGAGGAGCAGGGCGAAGGGCAGGGAGGTCGGGGGTCGCGACACGGGGTTTCCGGGGACGAGGGACCGGGCGTCCACCTTCCATGTCTCCGCGCGGGCCTTCCCTTGCGGCTTCTGCGGCCGTGTCGCGTTCGCCCGAGAGCGCCTGCGCGTGCTGCCTGGACCCGGCCTCCGACGACGCCCGGCGTGCTGCACGCGCGCATCCGGCCCGACGCAGAGGTGCGAGCAGGTTGGCCAGGAGTGGGGGACGTGCCGGCCGTGAGGCGCGACTACCCGCCGTCCGGCGGCGTCGGCTCGTCCGGCGGATGCTCCTCGCCGTGGCCGCCGCCGTAGCCGAGCTGCTCGAGCATGTGCAGCGTGGAGGGGCCGGCCGGGATGTCGGGGCCGATCTGGCGCGCCTCGAGGGTCTCGAGCTGCTCGAGCAGGAGGGCCTTGTAGCGCGCCGCGACCTCCGGCTGGGCCGCGGAGAGGTCCTTGCGCTCGAGCGGATCCTGGGCGAGGTCGAACAGCTCGACATCGCCGCCCGGGGCCGGCTCGGTCGCGCCCCAGGGTGCCCCGTCCAGCGCCAGATTGAGCTTCCAGCGCCCGTCGGTCACGCCCACCAGGCGCACCTGGTCGCGGCCCTTCCACCAGCCGCGCGTGGTCGTGAAGAGCAGGTGCTCCTCGGCGCTCGTGCCCTCCTGCAGCACGCGCAGGGCGCGCGCGCCGTCGCCGAACTCGACGCCCGCCAGGCGCGCCAGCAGCGGCCCGAGCTGGCGCGAGGAGAACAGCGCGCTGTTGCGCTTCCCGGCCGGCACGCCGGGCCCGGCCACGACCAGCGGCGCGCGCACGAGCTCCTGGCGCAGGCTGTGGCCGTGGCCGAAGAAGCCGCGCTCGAACAGCTCCTCGCCGTGGTCCGAGACGAAGGCGACGATCGTCTCGTCCTCCAGCCCGAGGCGCGCGAGCTCGTCCTGCAGCCGCCCGAACCAGTGGTCGCCGCTCCACACGCTGGCGTCGTAGAGCTCCTCGGTCCAGCGCCGCTCCTCGGGCGAGGCGATCGGGTCGAGGTCGAGCGCGCCGCCCGGCAGCACGCCCTGGCCCTCGTCCGTCGCGCGCCACAGGCCGTCGGCCTTGGTGCGGAACTCGCGCGGCACGTCCGGCGCCAGGAGGCGCGCGCCCTCGTCCAGCGGCCGGTGCGGCGTGTGCGGGTCGGTCAGGTGCAGGTAGAGGAAGAAGCGCTTGCCGCGCTCGCGCTCGAGGAAGGCGCGGATCTCCTCGAAGAACTCGGCCGTCTCGCGCATGTCGCCGGCCTCCGAGCCGTGGAAGAGCTCGAAGCCCTGGTCGAAGTTGCGGCGCGAGGAGACGATCGGGTTGCCGCTCCAGGCGGCGGTCGTGAAGCCGGCCTGCTGCAAGGTCTCGGCCAGGGTCGTGAACTGCTCGAAGAGGAAGCTCGAGCTGGCCCCGACCAGCCCGTGCTCCATGGTCGTGAGGCCCGTGAAGAGCGAGGCGGTCGCGGGCCAGGTCCAGGCGGCGGTCGAGTAGCAGCTCTCGAACAGCACGCCGCGCCGCGCGAAGCGTGTCAGCTGCGGGGTCGTCTCGCGCGCGTAGCCGTAGGTCGAGCAGCGGTCGGTGCGCAGGGTGTCCATCAGCACCAGCACGATGTTCGGGTGCTGCGGTGACGAGGGCGTGCGCGCGCGCGGCACGCTGCGCACCAGGCGCAGGCCGCCGAAGCCGATGCGCAGCGGCTTGCCGAGCTCGGTCGGCTGCCCCTCGGGTGTCAGGGCCTCGGTGCGCAGCGTCAGCTCCTCCAGCCCCTCGACCACGAGCCCGCGCGGCCCGCCCAGGTCGAGCCAGACGTTGGTCGCGCGCTGGCCGTGGACCAGCTCGACCACGCGGCGCTCGAGCACGCGCTCCCCGGCGCGCACCTCGAAGGCGAAGTGGCCCTTCGGACGCTCCGCGCTCAGCTTGCCGAACACCGGCTGGTCGACGCCCGCGCGTGCGATCAGGCGCAGCTCGCCCTCGCCCGGTCCGGCCGGCGGCACCGCGAGCGAGAGGCGCACCTCGGACGTCGGCGCCATGACCAGGGCCGGCATGTCGACCCCGTCGACGGCCGGCGAGAAGGCCGGGCACAGGACCTCGATGCGCGGCGGCGCGTCCGCGCGGCCCGCGACGACCTGCCAGGCGTCCACCTCGACCATGTAGTCGCGCACCACGCGCTCGATCTCGAAGGTCCCGAGGTCGGGCGCCGGCGGCCGGCCGCAGGCCCACGACGCTCCCGCGACGAGGAGCGCGAGGCACCAGTGCCGGGGTCGTCGGGGGGAGGGGTGCTGCGGGCGTTCCAAGGCGGGCTGCGAGCCGTCGGAGTGTAGCGGAGGAGGTCCGGCCCTCACTCCAGCGCGAACACCTGCCAGCGCGGCGTGTGCACGAGCTGGCGGCCGGCGGCGGCCTGGCGCGCGGCCCAGCCGGGCAGGCGTTCCTCCAGGACCGCGGGCGGGCCCTGGTGGGCGAGGAAGCGCGCGCCGAGCTGGCGACGCTCCTCGACGAAGGCCTCGCTCAGCGGGCGGCGGCTCAGGCCCTTGCGCGTGCTCGCGCGCCAGCCGCGCACGTCGCCGGCCCACAGCGTCTCGCCGTCCCACGGACCGGTGTCCTCCGAGGCGAGGATGCCGAGCGCGCGCGGCTCGAGGCACCCTTGCAGCACCTGGCCGAGCTCGTGGCGCTCCTTCTCGTAGGGCGGCGCGTAGTCCCAGCTCGCCTGCAGCACCCACAGGAGCGCCGCGCCGGCCGCCACGACCCGCGCCGGGCCCGCGAGGCGCGCCGGGACGAGCGTCACCAGCCCGCGCGCGAGCCAGCCGAGCGCGCCGGCGCCGGCCAGCGCGAAGAGCGCCACGTACCCGTGCGTGTAGTACCAGTGCGTGGCCGTGTTGAAGGGCAGCAGCACCATGAACACGAGCAGCGACAGGAGGCCGCCCAGGAGCAACCCCCGCCCACGCACGCGTCCAAGTAGCGCCAGCACGAGCCCCGCGAGCGCCAGCCCGATCCCCGCCTGGCCCCAGGCGCCCACGAGCATGTTCCACATCCCCGCGTACGTCTTCGCCTTGCCGAGCTGCGCCCAGCGCTCCTTCTGGCTCAGGTAGTTGTCGATCAGCTCCGCCATCGTGCGCCCGTCGTCCACGCGCGAGGCGCGGTTCACCGGCGTCGCGTGCAGCAGCCACAGCACGAGCGGCAGCGCGCACAGCCCGGCCGCCACGAGGTGGCGCGGCGCGAAGAGCCCGCGCAGCGTCCCGCGCCGCTCCAGGTAGAGCCCGGCCGGCAGGAGGAAGAGCAGGCCCGAGGTCGACTTCACCAGCAGCATCAGCGCGAAGGCCAGCGTCGCCAGGACGAGCTCGCGCCGCGCGCCGGGCGCGACCGGAACGGCGCCGGAGCGGTCGAGGTAGCGATCGAAGTGGAAGAGACCCGCCGCGAAGGCCGCGGCCACGCCCTGCTCGGGCATGACCTCGACCGAGGCGTAGACCGAGAGCGGGTACCAGGCCGCGAGCGAGCAGGCCGCCAGCGCCTCGGGCGTCCCGAAGCGCCGGCGCGCGAAGGCGAAGAGGTACCCGAGCATCACCGCGAAGCACAGCAGCGACGGCAGCCGGTAGGCCGGCTCCCAGGCGAGGTCGAAGGCCTTCTCCAGGGCCACGCCCGCCAGGTTGACGAGCGGGAACTCCTGCAGGAGGTAGCCCGGCTGGTCGCCGGCGTAGTCGACGCGCGGGTAGAGCAGCGCGCGCGGGCCGATCTCGGCCAGGTCGCGGCTCAGGTTGCGCGTGATCATGGCCGTGAGCGTCGCGCGCACGCGCCCGATCGGCGTGTCGAGCACGCCGGCCCGGGCGAAGAGCGTGGCCAGGATCAGGAGCGCGATCCAGACGTGCGGATGGAGCAGCCGGCGCGCCGCGGCGTCGTGGTCGGTCGGGGGCGGCGAGTCCATCGCGGGGTCGGGCGGCGCGTCGGGCCAGACACGTCGGGCCAGGCGCGTCGAGAGGGTACAATTCGGCCGATGGCGCGCGCGTCCGTAGCGCTCGGCGTGGATCCCGGCTGGATGGATCCCGTCAGCCCGTGATGACGCTCCTCGCGCTCGTCCTCTTCCTGGCCGGATGCGGTGGGGCGCCCGCCCCGCGCCCGCCGAACCTGCTCGTGATCCTGGCGGACGACCTGGATCCGGACCATCCGGGCTTCGCCGGCAACCCCGTGGCGCGCACGCCGAGCCTCGACGCCCTGGCGGCCCAGGGTGCCTACTTCCCGGTGCTGCTCGTCCAGCCGGTGTGCCGCGCGGCCCACGCGACGCTGCTCTCCGGACGCTTCCCGCACGAGACCGGCATCCGCAACAACCGCACGGCGAAAGCGCTCGCGCCGGAGGCGCTGCTCCCGCGGCGCCTGCAGGCGCGCGGCTACGCGACCTTCTGCGCGGGCAAGCTGTGGGAAGGCGAGCCCGCCGCCTGTGGCTTCGACGCGGCCGTGACGGATCGTTCCTTCGCGCGCGGCGGGCCCGAGGCGCAGGCCGAGCTGTTCCGCTTCCTGGAGGAGCGCGCCGAGGGCGAGCCGTGGTTCGTGTGGTGGGCGCCGAACCTGCCGCACGTGCCGCACGATCCGCCCGCGCGGCTGCTCGACGCGTTCCGCGACGCGCCCGTGACCCCGCCGCCGGGCTTCGCCGGCGACCCCGCGGCCTTCGCGCAGGCGGAGCGCGCCTGCCTGGCGATGGAGGCCTGGCTCGACGAGGCGGTCGGCGCGCTGCTCGCGAAGCTCGACGCGCTCGGCCAGCGCGAGGAGACCCTGATCCTGTTCCTGGCGGACAACGGCTGGGCCACCGCCAGCCCCTCCAAGGGCACGCCGCGCGAGAAGGGCGTGCGCTCGCCGCTGGTCGTCGTGCCGCCCGGCGCGGAGTCGCGCGCGCGGCGGCTGGAGACGCTCGTGTCGCTGGTCGACGTGCACGCGACGCTGCTCGACTACGCCGGCGCATCCCACGAGGGCCGCGGCACGAGCCTGCGTCCGCTGCTCGAGCAGCGACCCTTCACACCCCGCGAGCGGCTCTTCGGCGCCGTCTTCCGCCGCAGCGGCGCCGACGGCGTGGACGGCAAGCTGGTCGCGCTCCACGTCCGCGACGCGCGCTGGAAGCTCGTCACCTACGTGCGCCACGCCGACAGCGCCATCCTGAGCGCCGACGCCAGCCTCGCGCCGCCCTTCCGGCGCCTGGCGGGCACGGTCGAGCTCTTCGACCTCGCCTCGGACCCGCTCGAGCTCACCGACCTCTCCGCCGACCCGGCCCAGGCCGAGCGCGTGCAGACCCTGCGCACCGCCGCCCTCGAGTGGTGGCGCACGACGGGCGGCGATCCGGCCGAGCTCGAGACGGAGAACGGTTTCTGAGCCCCGTCACCCGCCGGATCGGGCCGGGTCGGAAGCAGCGACCTGCTTCCCCGGAAGGCGGCCGCGAGCGGCTACTCGCCCCCGAAGCACAGCAGGGCCTCGGTCGAGCGCACGTAGACGCGGCCGTGGGCCAGCGCCGGCGTGGACCAGATCGTGGCCTCCTCGAGGGCGTGGGTGGCGAGCACCTTCCAGTCCGCCTCGGCGGCGAGGACGGTCAGCAGGCCGCCGAAGCTGGCGAGGTAGAGCTTGCCGTCGGCGGCGACGGGCGAGGCGTAGTAGGAGTCGGGCTCGCCCACGCGCTCCTGCTTGACGAGCGCGCCGTCGGCGAGCGACAGCGACGACACCAGCCCGCCCTCGCCCACCAGGAAGAGCGTCTCGCCCACCACGACCGGTGAAGCCAGGCCGCCCAGCGTGCGCCGGTCGTCCACCAGCCAGGCGATGCGCTCGGCGACGTCGCCGCTGCCGCCGAGGCCCAGCGCGAACAGCCCGCCCTGGCGGTCGGTCAGGGCCAGGGTCCACTCGGGCCCGTCCAGCAGGTCATCGCCGCTCACGTCGATGCCCTCCCACATCTCCTGGATGCGTGGCAGCGGGAACTCGCCGCGCGCCAGCTTGCCGTCGCCGTCCTTGTCGCGGTCGGCCAGGAGCTTGGTGAAGTCCGCGTCGAAGCCCGGCAGGCGCAGGTCGGAGAGCGGGCGGCTGTAGGCCTTGACGTAGACCCGTCCGCCGGTGACCACGGGGATGCCCTTGGGCTGGCGGCTCGGGCCCTCGAACCACCAGGCGGGCTCGCCGCTCGCGAGCGCGTAGCTCACGACCTTCAGGGCGCCCAGCACGACCACCTGGGGCGGACCCTCGGCCGGGCGCAGGAGCGCCGGCGAGGAGTAGGCGAAGGAGAACTCCGGGCGCTCGACGCGCCAGCGCGGCTCGCCGGTGGCCGCGTCGTAGGCCGAGACGTGCGCTCCGGCGTCCTGGTCGACCTGCACGACCACCAGGCCGTCGGCGAGCAGCGGCGAGCTCGACATGCCATGGGGGAGCCTGAAGGGGCCGAGCGGCTGGCGCCACAGCTCCTTGCCGTCGAGGTCGTAGGCCAGGAGCCCGAAGTGGTGGAACAGCGCGACCACGCGCGTCCCGTCGGTGGCCGGCGTGGGCGCGGCGCTCGAGCCGCGGCCGGGGACCGCGCCCTCGAAGGGCACGGCCTGCTGCCAGCGGATCGCCCCCGTGGCGGCGTCGAGGCACAGCGTGACGAGCTCGCCTTTCGTGGTCTTGCCATCGACCGTCTCGCGCGCCCCGGTCAGGAACAGGCGCTCGCCGGCCACGACCGGCGAGGAGAAGCCGGCCGGCACGGGCGTGCGCCAGCGCAGGTTCGCGGCGGGGTCGAGCGCGTCGGGGTAGGCGCCCGGGAGGGCGAGCCCGGCGCCGCCCGGACCGCGGAAGCTGCCCCACTCCGGGTCGGAGCCACCGAGAAAGAAGATCCAGGTAATGAGCAGCACGGGAGGTGAGGTTACGGGCTCGGAGGCTGTCTGTTATTTTGGCCGATCATGCGCCCCCTCGCCCAGGCTGCGTTCCTCGCCCTGTTGGCTGCGGCGGGGCCCGCGCGGCCGGGGGCGGCAAGCCAGGGTACGCCACCGAACGTCTTGATGATCGTGCTGGACGACGTCGGCGTGGACAAGATCGAGAGCTTCGACTTCCTGAGCGCGCCGCCCTACCCGCGCACGCCGACGATCGACGGCCTGGCGGCCACGGGCATCCGCTTCCGCAACTTCTACACGAATCCGATCTGCGGCCCGACGCGCGCCCTGCTCATGACCGGGCGCTACGGCTTCCGCACCGGCATGGGCACGAACGGCGAGGTCTACCGCCTGCCGGACTCGGAGCTGTTCCTGCCGGAGCTCCTGCGCCAGGGCTTCGCGCCCGGCGGCGGCTACCGCTGCGGGGCCTTCGGCAAGTGGCACCTGGACCAGGACGGCACCCATCCGGTGACGAACGGCTTCCACCGCTTCCAGGGCCACATGAAGAACACCTCGGACCACTTCGTGTGGCCGAAGCTGGAGCAGGACGAGGGCGGGCCGCTGGTCGGCCCCTTCACCGTGGCGCGCTGGAGCCCGAGCGAGGTGCGCGAGGACGCCGTCGACTGGATCACGGCCCAGAGCGAGCCCTTCTTCGCCTACGTGGCCTTCAACCCGCCGCACCGCGACTGGCAGGTGCCGCCGCTGGCCACGCTCTCGCCCGCGACCCAGGCCGAGCTGGCGGGCTATGCCGAGGGCCAGCGCGCCCTGAACGCCGACGAGCGCCGGCTCTTCTACCGGGCCATGCTCGAGTCGGTCGACACCGAGATCCAGAACCTGCTCACCGGCATCGGCCCGGCGCGCCTCGCGAACACGATGGTCTTCGTCGTGTGCGACAACGGCACCGAGCGCATGGCGATCCAGCCGCCGCACGTGCTCGCGCACGGCAAGCCCTCGGGCTACGAGCTCGCCATCCGCGTGCCGCTGATCGTGTCCGGACCGCTCGTGCCCCAGCCGGTCCCGCCCGGCGGGCACTGGGTCGACGCGCTGGTCGAGGCCGTCGACCTGTGGCCGACGATCGCCGAGCTGACCGGGGCCGACGTCGCGCTGGCCTTCCAGAACGGCGGCTACGCGACGCCATACCCCGTGATCGACGGCCAGAGCGTGCTGCCGCTGCTGCTCGATCCGAGCGCGCCCGGGCCGAACGAGTTCGCCTACAGCGAGCTCTTCTCGCCCGGCGGCGTCTACAAGAGCACGCAGTGCCTCAGCGTGCACCTGCGTGCGATCACGGACGGCGAGTTCAAGTACATGCGCTGGGTCGACAAGACCGGCACGCCACCCTGTCGCCTGGCGCAGTACACGCACGAGCTCTATCACCTGCCGAGCGATCCGAACGAGACGCTCAACCTGCTCACGGGGCCGCTCACGCCCGACCAGTTCGCGGCCTTCGACCACCTGCGCCAGACGATGGATCACCTGAGCTCGGCGCCGGGGAAGCTCTTGCCGCGGTGAGCGGCTGAAGGCCCGCCCGCGCCGATGGCCGCCGCCCGCGTGGACGCGCTGCGCCGGTGGGGCGCGCTCCTGGCCACGGGCGTGGCCGCCGTGCTGTGCCTGCGCTGGCCACGCGCGGCGTGGTCGCCCGACTGGCCGATCCCCGACGGGCACCAGGCGAGCCTCACGCTCTGCAGCGAGCGCCTGGCGGAGCTCCTGGCGGACGTCCCGCGCGAGGCGCCGCTCGGGTTCCTGGCGCACCCGGGGCCCGGGGAGCTGCTCGATCCGGCCACCAACGAGGGGCTCGAGCACCTCAAGGCCACCCTGGCGCCGCGCCGGCTCGTGGAGGTCGGCGAGGCCGAGTGGGTCGTGGCCCACGCGCGGGCCCTGGTGCAGCTCAGCAAGCTGCCGGGCTTCGAGCGCCTGGACACGGTCGAGCCGCTCGTCCCGGGCTGGGTGCTGGTCGAGCGGGGGCCGCGCTGAATGGGCAACGCGCCCGCGGGTGTGGCGCTCGGCCTCGCGCTCGCCTGGCTGCAGGGCGCGCTGCTCGTGGGCTGGCTGTGGCCCCGGCGCGCGCGACCGGCGCTGGTCCTGCTGGCGCTGGCCCTCCCGGCGGGGCTCGCGCTATCGAGCAGCGCCTGCTTCCTCTGGATCGTGCTCTCCGGCGGACGCGTCGGTGCCTTCCCGGCGCTCGAGCTCCTCGTCACCGGGGCTGCCGCGCTCGTCGCCCGGCGGCGCGTGCGTCGGGGACGGCTCCTGTGGCCGCGCCCGGCGCGCCCGGGGCTCGCGTGGGGCGCGCCGCTCTTCCTCGTCGCGCTGGCCGGGATCGTGCTGGCGCTCCTGAGCGAGGCGGCCGCGGCCCAGCCCTGGGGGCACTGGGACGCCTGGGCGATGATCAACCAGAAGGCGCGCTTCCTGGCCGCGGGCGGCGACGCGTGGCGCTGGATCTTCGAGGGGCCGACGATCCACCACCGCGACTACCCCCTGCTCCTCTCGGCCTCGGTCGCGCGGCTGTGGAGCTGGTCGGCCTTCCTCGGCGCGCCCGGCTTCGCGCCGCTCGCGCCGCAGGTCCTGAGCCTGGTCACGTTCCTCGGCTGCCTCGCGGCCCTGGTGGCGGTGGCGGCGCTGCTGTGCGCGCCCGGCCTGGCCGCCCTCACGGGCCTGGGGCTCTTCGCCCTGGGCTGGGACCTGGAGTGGGGCGCGATGCAGTACGCGGACTTCGCCCAGGCGACCTACCTGCTGTGGGGCGCGGGAATCCTCGCGCTCGCCGCGCGCCGGCCGGCGCGGGCCGAGCGCTGGTGCGGGCTGCTGGGCTTCCTCGCGGGCGCCTCGGCCTGGTGCAAGAACGAGGGCCTGGCCTTCGCCGCGCTGCTCCTCGCCGCGGCCCTGCTCGTGCTGCGCCCCGGCGCGCGCGCCTGGGCGCGCCTGGCGGGCGGCGCGCTGGTCGCCGGGCTGGCAGCGGCGGTGCTCAAGCTCGGCTTCGCGGGCAAGAGCCGCGTCTTCGAGGCCCGCACGCGCTCGGTGTGGACCGACCTCGCCGACGGGGAGCGCTACCGGGACCTGGTGGGCTTCCTGCGCGAGCACGTCGGCGCGAGCTGGATCCCCGGCGCGCTCCTCGCCCTGCTGGTCGCCGCGCTGCTCCTGCCACCCGCTCGCGGCGCGCGCCGCGCCTGGATCCCGCTCGGGCTCGCGCTGGCCCAGGCGCTCGTCTTCGCGCTGGTCATGCTGACGACGCGCGAGGACTTCGCCTGGCACCTCGTCACCGCCGCCGACCGCCTCCTGCTGCAGGTCTATCCGCTGGCGCTCCTCGGCGTCGCGGCGGCGCTGCGGCCGCGCTGAGGCCGGCGCGACGGGAACCGAACGGCCTGCGGCGGCGCGCCAGAGCGCACCTCGGGGTAGGCTCGCCTCCAATGAAGCTCCCCTGTCCTGGCCGGCGCGCGCCGGCCCTCGTGCTCCTCGTCCTGGCCCCCTCCGTCGCCGCCGCGCAGGCCGAGGCGAAGCCCGGGCACTCGCTGTACGGTCCGGCGCTCGACGAGGGGCCACGCACGCGCCCCGCGCGGCTGAGCGGCATCGGCCGGAGCCACTTCCCGATCACGACCCGGGTCCCGGAGGTGCAGGAGTGGTTCGACCAGGGCCACACGCTGCTCCACAGCTACGAGTACTGGGAGGCCGAGCGCGCCTTCCGCTGGTGCGTGAAGCTCGATCCGGGCTGCGCCACCGCCTGGTGGGGCCTGGCGCGCGCGGTCGGGCCGCGCTCGGAGCGCTTCGAGGCCCTCATCCGCGAGGCGGTGCGGCGCAAGGAGAGCGTCTCGGAGCACGAGCGCCGCTACATCGACGCCTGGGCGCGCGCCTACGAGCCGGACCTGGCGGGGGCCTGGGAGCTGCGCGATCCGAAGCGCGACCGCACCGCGGCGCTGGTCGACGAGCTGGAGGAGATCGCGCTGCTCCACCCCGACGACATCGAGGCCAAGGCGCTGCTCGTCAACCACGGCATGGGCGAGTCGCGACGCCTGGCCAACGAGGCGCTGCTGCGCGAGATCGAGCGCGTCGCGCCCGAGCACCCCGGCCTGCACC
Organism: Planctomycetota bacterium; assembly: GCA_036376275.1. GTDB lineage: Bacteria > Planctomycetota > UBA1135 > UBA1135 > JABFRZ01. Next base: position 13,008 of record DASVAP010000038.1, read on the forward strand.
ACTACCGCATCCACGTGTGGGACGGCGAGGACGGCGTGCAGGCGCTGGCGAGCTGCCGCGTCTACGGCAAGATCGCCGGGGCCCTCGGGCACCCGAACCACATGCCCGGGCACGTCTTCAGCTCGATGGGGCTGTGGCACGAGGCGGCGATCTGGATGGAGTCCGCCACGCGCACCGAGCTCGCGGCGATGAACGCGCGCCAGGTGTTCCCCTTCCAGTACTGGAACTTCCCGCACAACCGCAACTATCTGGCCTACATCCAGGAGCAGCTCGGCCGGCCGGAGGACGCGCTGGCCGGCGCGCGCGTCCTGCTGGCGACGCCGCGCGACCCGCAGGAGAACGATCCGACCGAGAACGGGCGCGGTCCGTACCACCAGGGGAAGGAGGCGCTGCTGCGCTGCCTCGCGAAGTTCGAGCGCTGGGACGAGCTGCTGGCGGCCGAGGGCATCGCCTGGCGCGACACGCCCGAGGAGAAGGGCCAGCGCGCCTACCTCGCGGCGCGCGCGCACGTCGGCAAGGGCGAGCTCCTCGAGGCTGCCGAGAAGGTGGCCGAGCTCGGGAAACTGCTCGACGAGGCGAAGGAGGGGCGCGAGGGCTTCGAGCGCGCCTACCGCGAGGCGCGCGCCTTCCTCCAGCTCGCGCGGGGCGAGGACCTGGCGGGCCTGGCCGAGCTGTCGCGCCTGGCCGAGGAACAGGCGCTCGAGTTCGAGGACGATCCGCCGGGCGACCCGGAGGTGCTCTACACGGCGCTGGGCGAGGCCTACCTCGCGCGCGGGGCGCCGCGCCTCGCCGCGCAGGCCTTCGAGCGGGCGCTGGAGGTCGTGCGCAACGACGGCTTCGCGCTCTCCGGGCTGGCGCGCGCGCGCCACGGTCTGGGGGAGCTCGACGCGGCGCGCGAGGCCGCCGGGAAGCTGCTGCACGTGTGGTCCGGCGCGGATCCGGAGCTGCGCTGGCTGGCCGACGTCCAGGCCCTGGGCCTCGACGCGCGTCCGATCGAGGCGGCCGCCGGCGCGCAGCGCGTCTACGGCGAGGTGGACCTCTCCGCGCTCGGGCCGCTCGAGTGGCAGCCCTATCCCGCGCCGGAGCTGGACGCGCTCGATCCGGAGGGTGCGACGGTCACGCTGGCGGAGCATCGCGACCAGAACGTGCTGCTGGTCTTCTACCTGGGGGCGCAGTGTCCCCACTGCGTCGAGCAGCTCGCCAAGCTCGGCGAGTCCGCACCCGCCTTCGCCGAGCGTGACACGGTCCTGCTGGCCATCAGCAGCGACTCACCCGAGACGAACCGGGCGGCGCTGGAGAGAGGGCCGCACGCGTTCCGGCTGCTGTCGGATCGCCAGCACGAGAGCGCCAGACGCTTCCAGGCCTGGGACGACTTCGAGGAGCTCGAGCTGCACGCGACGGTGCTGATCGACCGGCTGGGTCGCGTGAGGTGGGCGCGGGTGGGCGGGGAGCCCTTCATGGAGGTGGAGTTCCTGCTGGGGGAGCTGGACCGCTGGAAGGACGCGGCGCGGTAGGGGGGGAGGGCTGCGAGGGTGTCGGCGGGCTCGGCGGGGCCCCGCTCGGGGGCGGGAGCTTCCCACGCGGTCCCCCCGGCGCCGGGGCAGGCGAGGCCGAAGAGAAGCGAAGGGCGCCGTGGACCGCCAGGGCGCTGTGCGCTCGCT
>DASVAP010000053.1:0-12629 GCA_036376275.1 Planctomycetota bacterium
CGGCTCGAGGTCCGCCGCATCGGCCCCGGGCTCGAGCGAGGCGAGCGGCCGGGCCGTCTCCGCGATCCAGCGCACGACCTCCGGCTCCGTCCCGGCCGCCGGCGCCTGCGCCGGAACGACCGCCACCAGGCCCAGCAGCAGGCACGCGACGTTCTTCATGGCGCGCCACGCTACCGGCAACCGTCGCCCTCGCGCGCAAGGCCTGCGTCAGACTCGACGGGACGGCGCGGCCCGGAGGCGTCGCGCCCCGGTCGGAGTGCGAGATTCGGCGTCTCTGCGGGCTCCGGGCGATGGCCGCCCGGTTCCGCGTGCCCGATTCCGGCTGCCACCCTCGAAATCACGGCACCCTCCGCCGCGCAACGCGCGCGTCCCGTCCCGGACTCCTGCCATGTCCTTCCTCGCCCTGCTCACGCTGCTCTCGCCCCAGGTCTCCTCCGCGCCGGCCCCCGAGCTCGCGCTCGTCGGCGCGCGTGTGCTGCCCATGGACTCGCCGCGGGTGCTCGAGGACCACACCGTCCTCGTCCGCGCCGGCCGCATCGTCCGCGTCGGCCCCAGCGCCTCGGTCGAGGTCCCGCCCGGGGCCACGAGGATCGAGGCCAAGGGCCGCTTCCTGGTCCCCGGCCTGTGCGACGCCCACGTGCACGTGATGGACGAGGGCGACCTGCTCGTCTACCTCGCCAACGGGGTCACGACCATCCGCAACCTGAAGGGGCTGCCCTGGCACGTCGAGCTGCGCGAGCGCATCGCTTCCGGCGAGGTCCTCGGCCCGCGGCTCCTGACCTCGGGTCCGTTCGTGAACGAGCCCCAGGTGCGCAGCGTCGAGGACGTGCAGCGCACCGTGGCCGAGCAGCTCGAGGCCGGCTACGACATGCTCAAGATCCACGGCCCGCTGTCGCTCGCCGCCTACGAGGCGTTGCTGGAGGAAGGCGCGCTGGCCGGCCTGCCCGTGATCGGACACGCGCCGCGCAACCTCGCGATCGAGGCCGTGCTCGAGCGCCGCGGCCAGCTCGAGATCGCGCACGCCGAGGAGTACCTGTACACGTACTTCGACCGCCTCGACGAGGTCGACGAGGCCGCGATCGAGTCGATCGCGAAGGCCACGGCCGAGGCCGGGATCACGGTCACGCCGAACCTGGTCGCGTTCCACTCGATCGTGCGGCAGATCGAGGACCTGGAGCGCGAGCTGGCGCGGCCCGAGATGGCCTTCGTCGCTCCGCCGATCGGACGCAGCTTCCAGCCCGACATGAACCGCTACCGACGCTCGTTCTCCAGCGCCGATGCGCCGGGCATGGCCGGGCGCTACGCGCTGCTCGAGCGCTTCACCAAGGCCCTGGCGACGGCCGGCGTGCGGCTCCTGGCGGGCTCCGACGCGATGAACCCGGTCTGCGTGCCGGGCTTCTCGCTGCAGGAGGAGCTGCGGCTCCTGGTCGCCGCGGGCCTGACCCCCTACGAGGCGCTGCGGGCGGCGACCGCGAGTGCGGGCGCCTTCCTCGGCGACGGCTCGGGGGTGGTGGCCGAGGGCGCGCCGGCCGATCTCGTGCTGCTGGCCGCGAACCCGCTGGAGGCGATCGAGCGCGCGGCCGCGATCGAGGGCGTGGTCGTGCGCGGTCGCTGGCTGCCGAAGGAGGAGCTCGAGCGCGGCCTGGAGGAGCGCCGCGAGCTCTACGCGCGCGAGCAGGCCTTCATGGGGCGCGTGCACCCGACGGACCTCGGCGCGGCGCTCGCCTTCCGCGCCGAGGCGCGCGCCCAGGACCCCGAGGCCTTTCTCTACCGGCCGGAGGGCCTGGAGAGCCTGACGCTGGCCTGCGCCACGATCGGCAACGGGGCCGGCGCGCGTGCGCTGGCGGAGTGCGCGGTCGCGGAGTTCCCGGGGCGCTGGACGGCCTGGGTGCGCCTGGCGGAGGCCTGCACTGCGGTCGAGGATCTCCCGGCGGCGCGCGCGGCGCTGGCACGGGCCTGCGAGCTCCGACCGGGCGACGAGCGCCTGGCCCGCCAGCTCGCGGCGCTCCCGGAGTGACCGGCGTCGATCCGCTTCGCGCGGGGGCTCAGACGGCGCAGGTACGGAAGCCGGCCAGCACGTCGCGCCGGTCCGGCGGATAGAAGTTGCGCCAGGTGTTGCGCAGGAGGCGCGCGCGCGTGGCGAAGGCGCCGCCGCGCAGCACGCGGTGGCCGCGGAACCAGGGCTCGCTGTACTCGCGGTAGGGGCCGGGCGCGAAGCCCGGGTAGGGGCCGAACTCGGTGGCGGTCCACTCCCAGACGTTGCCCAGCATCTGGCGCAGGCCCGTGGGCGTGTCGCCGAGCGGGTGCGCGCCGACCTCGCCGGGCTCGAACGCCGCCAGGTCGAGCTGCGCATGGGCCGGGGTCGGCGGCGCGTCGCCCCAGGGGTAGCGTGCGGGGCCGGCGGCGAGCTCCCACTCGGCCTCGCTCGGCAGGCGGCGCCCAGCCCAGCGGCAGAAGGCCTCGGCCTCGTGGGCGTTCACGAAGTGCACGGGGAGGTGGGGCTCGAGCGCGACCCAGCGGTCGTAGCGTCGTCGCGACCACGCGCCGTCGGGCTCGCGGCGCCAGTGGAGCGGGTGCGCGGCGCCGGTGACGATGCGCCAGGCCCAGCCCTCCGCGTCCCACAGGGCCTGGCGCGCGTAGCCGCCGTCCTCGACGAAGGCGCGGAACTCGGCCTGGGTCACCGCTGCGCGCGCCAGGCGGAAGGGCGCGACCCGCACCGCGTGAGCCCACTGCTCGTTGTCGAACACGAAGGGCTCGCGGCCCGGTTCGGCACCCATGCGGAAGGTGCCGCCGGCGAAGGCGACGTCGCCCGGACAGGGACCGCCGCCGGGCGCGTGCGACGCGGCGCCGGGCGGCGGCCCATGGCCGTGCGTCTGGCGCGTGTAGACGAAGGCCTCGCCGTGCATGTCCTCGTGGTAGAGGGCCAGGCGGTGGAAGTAGAGCTCCTCGGCGGCGGGCGGACGGCGCGCGAGGTCGCGCTCGACCTCCGCCAGCACGTCGGCCACGTAGCGCAGCGTCGCGGCGCGGTCCGGGAAGACGAGCTGCCAGCGCACGTCGTGGGCGATCGCCGCCGAGTCGTAGAGCGCGTCGGCCCGCGGCAGGATCGGCGCGCGCCCGCGCAGGTGGCGCAGGCACCACTTCTCCTGGAACCAGGCGACGTGGCCGAGCTCCCAGATCGGCGGGTTGACGATGGCGAGCTCGGGGCCGAGCCAGGCGGCGTCGTCGAGGTCCTCGAGCAGCGCGAGCGTGCGCGCGCGGGCGTCGCGGAGGGCGTCGAGGATCTGGGGCACGTCGGGTAGGCCGGGCAGGCGGCCCGGCGAGCCGTGGGCCGGCCGCGGATCAGGCCGTCGTGGCGGCGGTCTCGGCCTGGAGCTCCTTCAGGAGCTCGCGCCAGCTCTCGAGCTCCTGGGCCGGATCGGTCACCCAGGCGCGCGCGCGGCAGGCCTTGACGAGCGTCTGGAGGAAGGCGGCGTCGCCCTCGGCGCGCGCCATCAGGTCCGCCAGGCCCTGCGTGTCGCCGACCTCGAAGGTGCCGGGGTAGTCGTCGCCGAGGAGGCCGAGGGAGCCCGGGATGCGCGTGGCCAGGATCGGCACGCCCAGGGCGAGCGCCTCCGAGATCGCGTTGGCCCCGCCCTCGTGGCGCGAGCTCGACACGCAGAGCCGTGCGCGCGCCAGCGTCTCCAGCGTCTCGGCTCGCGGGCGGTCGCCGAGCCAGCGGAAGCGCGGGTTCTCGCGCACCTCGCGCTCGAGCTCGGCCTTCGTGAACTCGTCGATCAGGCCGCCCAGGTGCACGACGCGGATGCGCGACGAGGCCGGCAGGAGGCGCGCCGCCAGGGCCGTGCGCAGCGGGTCCTTGACCGGCCGCAGGTGCGCGACGACGCACACCTCGAAGACGTCGGTCAGGGGCACCACCTTCCGGCGCGGCGCGCTCGCCGCCTGGTAGATCACGCGCGCGCGCGAGCGCGTCTCCTCCGGCAGCTTCTCGACCGAGTGCGGCTGCAGCACGACGATGCGATCCGCGAGGCCGAAGGACTCGCGCGCGTCGCCCGTGTCCTGCACGTCGCTGTAGACGTCGGTCCCGGTGGCGGCCACGACCAGCGGACGCGTCGGGTGCTCGCGCTTGAAGCGCACGGCCGAGGAGTTGCTGCGCCGCGCGTGCAGGGCCACGAGCAGGTCGCAAGCACGGCCGCTCCAGCTCTCCTCGACGAAGACGTGGTAACCGATCCGGCGGAAGAGTCCGGCCCAGCGCAGGGCCGTGACGCGGTTCCCCCCCCGCATCTGCGGCGCCGGATTGACGATCGCGATCGTGCTGCGAGAGCGGCTCACGCGCGGGATTGTGACATCCGTCCCGGCACGAGGGGAGGCCGGACCGGCCGGGGCTGATGGACTTGCGCCTCGGGCCGCTCGCAGGCCCGTGGGGAGGGGCCGGAACGAGCTCGCCTCGGCATGGGCCGACCCGTGGGAGACGAGCTCGATCCCGCTGCGATCCTTTCAGGGCCACCGGTCTCCGGAAGGGTGGCTGGTGGCGTCCGGCTCCGCCGGACGGGTGAGCCACCACCTCCGGCGGAATCCTCGCGGCGCGCGCGGACTCCTGGAGGTGTCGCTCAGTCCTTCAGGTACTTCTTCACGTACAGCTTCCAGTCCTCCTCGAACTGGGCGAGGTCGATGTCGCCCCAGGCGGCCGTCATGGCCTCCTTCCAGATGCGGCGCACGACCTCCTTGCCGAGGTCGGAGCTGTCGAGCTCGATCACCGCGGCACTCGAGGCCTCGGCGGCCTTGCCATCGGCCTTGGCCCGGTCCTTCGTGCGCCGGGCGCGCTCCTCGCGGTAGGCCTGCTCGAAGCCCTGGCGCAGCGTGGCGATGTAGGCCGGCAGGATCTCGGCGTACTCGTCCTTCCAGACCTTCGAGTGCACGTTGCCGAGCATCCCCTGGCGCAGCATGTAGACGATCGACCAGGACTGCGCGTAGGGCGAGACGTTCGAGGGGCCCTGGCCCTGCCACTGGGGGTGGTCGTAGTTCAGGTGCTCGACCAGCGGCTTGTAGGTCTCGAGCGTGATCATCTCGCGGATCACCGAGAGGCGCTCGAGCCCGCCCGGCATGCGCGCGGTGATGCGCGCCTTCGGGCCGTCGAACTTCATGCCGCCGTAGTAGTCGCCGTGCCCCTCGTCGAACCAGCGGTGCGCCTCGGAGCGCCCGAACAGGAAGTGGCAGTACTGGTGGAAGGCCTCGTGGGTCATGACCGCGTAGCTCATGTTGCGGTCGACCTCCTTGGCGTCGTACAGCACCAGCTCCGTCGTGCTGGGGCTGAACCAGCCGGCCACGCCGCCGCCGGTGCCGCCGTAGCGGTGGAACTCCTCGGCCTTGGCGCACAGCCGCACGATCGAGACGTGCGTGAAGTCACCCGGCGGCGGGTAGTCCTGCTCGAAGATCTCGCGCGAGCGCTCCAGCCGGTCGATGACCTCGTCCACGAACTTCTGGTTCTCGCAGGAGGTCAGCAGGATGAACTTCTCGGAGGGCGTCGGCAGGGCGCGCCAGCCGGGCGTGCGCTCGGCCTCGCTGCGCGCGGCGGCGAGCTTCTCGGCGTAGGTCGAGCCGGCGCCCTCCGGAGCCGCGGCGGCCTCGAAGGCCTCGAAGCTCGTGGCGGCGCGCTCGAACAGGGCCAGCCAGGACTTCGCGTACTTCTCGCCTGCGTCCACCGTGCCGATCACGCCGACCTTGCCGGTTCCGTGCTCGATCAGCCAGGTGTCGACGAGCAGGCCCTCGAAGAGCCAGCGCGTGTGCTGCGCCGTGAGCCCCTTGGCCTGCACGGGCTCGTCGAGCTCCGCGCCCAGGTCCTCCAGGCTGGAGGCCTTGCCCAGCACCTCGAGCACGGTGCGGTCGGCCCAGGCGCGCAGCGCCTCGACCCCGTCGACCAGGACGATGCGGAAGCGCCCGTGCAGGGGTCCCTTGTTGCGCTCCGGCTCGGCCTGGAAGGCCAGGCCCAGGCCGCGCGCATCCGGCGCGACCGGGACCACGTTCCACTCCTTCGGCGTGCGCAGGCGGTAGCCGGCCGCCCGGTCCTCGAAGGCCTTGCGCTCCAGCTCGCCGCGCTGGGCCGCGAGGGGTGCGGTGAGCGTCAGGACGGCCAGGATCGTTGCGGAGGCGACGCGCATCGTCGGTGGGCCCGCCCCGTGAAGCGGGCTGGCGATGCTAGCACGCTCGGAGTCGTCAGGGCGGCTCGCGTGAGGGTCCGGGGCGTTCCCGCGGGCCCGCACGCCGGGTGTCCCTGGGCCGAAGGAGGCGCGTCGTTGCGTACTTCGGCTCAGCCCGCCCACCGCGACCTCGACCTAGTTCCGGGTGGAGGTGCCGCCATGCTCAGGCTCGCCGGACACTCGCTCGTCGCCCTTCCCGTGCAGCTCGTGCTGGTCGCGCTCGGCTCCGCGCCGGCCGCCCAGGTCGTGCGCGTGAACCCGCTGCTTCCGCGCGACCCGGGGCTGACCGCGGAGGACGTCTTTTCCTTCCAGGTCTCCCCGGATGGCCAGTGGGCGGTCTTCCTGGCCGACCCCGAGCAGAACGATCGCTTCGAGCTCTTCGCCGTCCCCGCCGACGGCAGCGGTGTCCCGCGCCGCCTCAACCCGCCGCTCGTTCCCGGTGGCAGCCTGGTCCGGGTCTGGCAGTGGCCCTACGAGGAGCGCAGGTACCAGCACGCCTTCCTGCACGTCACGGCCGACGGGCGCGTCGTCTACGGGGGCGACCAGGAGTACGACGAGCGCTTCGAGCTCTTCGTCGTCCCGCTCGATGGCAGTGCGGCCGCGCTGAAGCTGAACGGGCCGGAGGATGTCGTGTGGGACTGGGCGCCGCGCTTCTTCGCCGTCAGCGAGCCGGCCGGGCGCGTGGTCTACGTGCGATCCGGGGGGCACACCGAGCTCTTCTCGGCCCCGCTCGACGCCAGTGCCCCGCCCGTGCGCCTGAGCGCTCCGGTCGCCACGGGGGGCGACGTCACCGGCAGCGGCTGGACGGCCTTCGTGCTCGCGCCGGACGGCCAGCACGTGGTCTACCGGGCAGGACCGCTGGAGGGGCCCTACGAGCTCTGGTCGACGCCGATCGACGGCAGCCGGGCGCCCGTGCAGCTGAGCCACGCGAGCTCCCTCTCCGCGAGCGTGCTCGGCCAGGACTTCCGCGTGAGCCCCGACGGTGCGCGCGTCGTCTACCTCGCCCTCCATGGGGACGGCGTGCGGTTGTGGAGCGTGCCGCTCGACGGCAGCGCGGCACCCGTGCAGCTCAACGGAGCGTTGCCGAGCGGCGGCGGCGTGTCGATCGGCGAGCTCGCCTTCAGCCCCGACTCGACGCGCGTCTACTACTGCGCCGATCAGGAGACCGACGGCCGCGTCGACCTGTACGCCGTGCCCCTGGTGGGGGGCCCGTCCGTGCGCCTGGCGGCGGCGCTCCAGGTGCCCGGGGTCATCACCGACATCCAGTGCGCACCGGATGGAGGCCGCGTGGTCTATCGCGGACCTCAGGCGGGAGCGATGAGGCTGTGGAGCGTGCACGCCGACGGCAGCGCCGCCCCGGTCGAGCTCGGAGGCTCGCTCGTCGCCGGCGGCCACGTGACGGGCCACGACATCAGCGCCGACGGGCGGCACGTGGTCTACACCGCCGATCAGACCGTCGACGACCGCCAGGAGCTGTGGAGCGTGCCGATCGAGGGCGGGCAGCCGGCCGTGCGCCTCAACGGGCCGCTCGTCGCCGGCGGCGACGTGCTCGCGGACCAGCTCACGCTCGGATCCGACGGCACGGTCCTGTACCTCGCCGACCAGCGCGTGGACGGCCTGCGGGAGCTGTGGAGCGTGCCCATCGACCGCAGCCGGGCGCCCGTGCGCATGAACGGTGCCCTGCAGCCGAACGGGAACGTGATGGAGCGGAGCGAGCTGGCCCCGGAGACCGGCTTCGCGCTCACCGCGGACGGGCAGCGGGTCCTCTACCGCGCCGACCAGGCGACCGACGAGCTCTTCGCCCTGTACAGCGTGCCGCTCGACCGCAGCCAGCCTCCGGTCGAGCTCAACCAGGTGCTCACGGGCGGCGCGGTGCGCGGTGACGTCCTGGCCTTCGCATGGGCCGGGAACGCCGCGCGGCTCGTGTACTCGGCCGACCAGGAGGTCGACGCGGACTACGGGGTTCACTTGGCGCGGCTCGCGCCCCACTCCAGCGCTCCACCCGCGCTCGTGCGCCTGGGGGACGGCCTGGACCTGCGCGTCTCGCCGAGCGGCGCGTTCGTGGCCTTCCGTCCGCCGGCGACGTGCGAGCCCGCGCCCTACTGCTCGCCCAGCGCTCCGCTCTGGTGTCGCGCCGTCGACGGCAGCACGCCGTCGGTCGAGATCGGTCCGGGACTCGGCGGCCATGCCACGTCGGTCCTCTTCACCCCGGACGAATCACGCCTCGTCTTCGGCCAGTTCGCGCCCTCCTACCGGTACTCCTCCCAGGGACTCTTCAGCGCCCCGCTCCTCGGTGGAGCCCCCGTCAGCCTGACCGAGCCTCCCGGCATGCAGCCGGAGCCCTGGGCGTTGCTGCGCCTGGCCCTCGATCCGACCGGCGCGCGCGCCGTGTACGTGTACGCCCATCAGGCCAGTCACCTGGTCAGCGTCCCGGTCGACCGCGGCCAGCCGCCGCTCGACCTCACCGGCCCCGTCGACTACCCCGGCGTGGCGCCCGAGTTCGCGCTCACGCCGGACGGGACGCGCGCGGTCTTCGTCGCCGCGCTGGAGCGTCCGGAGGTCGAGGCGCTCTACCAGGTGGCCCTCGACGGCGCGTTCGGCCCGCTCCCGCTGGTGCCCTCCCTGCCCGAGTCGTCCGACGTCGACGCCGGTCTGAGCCTGACACCCGACGGGACGCGCGTCCTGTTCGTCGCCGACCTCGAGAACGACGAGGTCTTCGAGCTGTGGAGCGCGGCCCTCGCCTTCGACCGCGTCGAGCCGCTCGTGCGCCTCAGCGCCAAGCCCGTGCCCGGTGGCGACGTCGCGCGCGCGGTCATGACCAGCGATGAGGGCGTCCGGCGGCCACAGTTCGCGCTCGATCCGGCCGCACGGCGCGTCGTCTACCGCGCCGACCAGGAGCTGGACGAGGTGCACGAGCTCTTCAGCGCGCCGCTCGACGGCCGGACGCCGCCCGTGCGCCTCAACGCGCCCCTCGGGCCGGCCCAGGACGTGGCCCTGTTCGGCTTCCGCATCGCCCCGGACGGCGCCCACGTCGCCTACGTGGCCGACCAGGAGACGCCGGGCGTGCTCGAGCTCTTCGCCGCGCCCCTCGACGGCAGCGTGCCGCCCTGGAAGCTCGGCGGCCCCGCGGTCGCGGGCGGCGGCGTCTGGCTGCACCCGCGCGACGGGGCGGCCCCGTCGCTGGCCTTCACGCCCGACGGACGGCAGCTCGTCTTCCTCGGCGACCTGCGCACGGACGGCGTGGTCGAGCTCTTCCTCGTGCCCGTCGACGGCAGCGCTCCCCCGCGCGTGCTGAACGCCCCCCTCGGCCCGGGCGGCAACGTCGCCAGCCTGGGCAACGTGCACGCGCCCTTCCTCGTGAGCCCGGACGGCAGGCGCGTCGCCTACCAGGCCGACGCGACCTTCGACGAGGCCTACGAGCTCTTCGTGGCCGAGCTCGATCCCGCGCACGTCCAGCCGGCGCGGCGGCGCCTGCGCTGAGCGAAGGTCAGCACCCTCGCCGGCGCTCCATCAGTAGCTCGTAGCGCAGCGCCAGGCCGCGCCGGCGTTCCTCGAGCGTGGCGCGCCGGCCCTCGTCCTCGCAGGCGCGCAGGAGGTCGCCGAGCGTCAGCAGCTCCTTCGCCAGGGCCATCTCCTCGGGCAACACGCCGGCACCCTTCAGGAGCAGGTAGCCGCCGCGCAGCTCGGGCTCGACGCCCGCCAGGTCCTCGAGCTCCAGCGGCTGGCCCGCCCCGGGGAGCGCGGCGAACTCGCCCGCGGCGATCGCGGCCTCCAGCTTCTGCTCGGCGAGGCGCTCGAGGGCGTCCATGCTCACCAGCCGACGGGGAGGTTCGCGCCGAGGCCCGGGCCGAGCACGACCGCGTTGGCGAGCAGGCGCGCCGTGGCCAGGTGGTAGCCGCGGAAGGCGGGCTGGGCGGCGAAGAGCACGATCTGCCCCTGGCCCTTGCGCTCGACCGTGAGCCAGGCGCTCTCCGCCAGGCGCTCGCGCGCCTCGGGCCACAAGAGGCCGCCCAGGCGCAGCGCGCGCGACTGGTCGAGGCGCACGGCGGTCGTGACCGGCTCCTTCGCCAGGAACACGTCCGAGCCCTGCACCATCACCGGCAAGACCTCGTCGATGCCGCTCGTGATCCAGCTCTCGGGATTCACGAGCCCGCGCAGCGTCGCGCCCTGGGGCGAGAAGAGGCGCGCGCGCTCGTCCTCCTCGGCCGTGACCTTCTTCGGCTCCTTCTCCTCGGGCTTCTTCTCGGGCTTGGCCTCCGTGGCGTCTTCCTTGGAGTCCTCCCCGGGCTTCGGCTCCACCTCCTGAGGGCCGTTCCAGACCAGCTCCTCGTCGATCACCACCGCGCGCGCGGCGCGCTCCTGCTCGGCGGCGCGGCGGTAGCTCGCCAGGTCCTCGAGCGCGTCCTGGCGCAGCGCGACCTGCGAGAGCCCCGCGCGGCCTTTCGTCAGCGCCGCGGCCGAGCTGCCGCAGGCGATCAGCGTCCCGCCGGACTCGATCCAGGTCGCCAGGCGCTCCTTGGCTGCGCCCAGCACGCCGCCGAGGCCCCAGGAGGGCGGCAGGACCAGCACGTTGAATCGGCGCAGGTCGTAGCTCGTGAGGCTCTCCGCGTCGAGGATCGAGAAGGGCACGCCCACGCGCTGGTCGAGGTGGTGCCAGAGGTGCCCGTAGCCGTCGGGGGAGATCGGCGAGTTCGTGAGCAGCGCCACGCGCGGGCGGGCGAGCAGGTGGAAGTGCTGGCCGCCGAGGTCGGCCTGCTCGGTGTCCGGCGCCTGGCCCGTGGCGGCCGCGACGACCTCGACGCGCGCGCGCATGGCCGCCGCGCGCACCTGGCTCCACACCTCCTGCGCGCTGCCCTCGTTCTCGGAGCGGCGCACCATCAGGCTGCCGCGCGCGAAGGCGCGCCCGCCCGCGGTGAAGGCCTCGTCGGCCCAGTGCACGGCGAGGCCCAGCTCCAGCGCCTGCGCGGCGAAGGCCAGCGCGTCGTCGTTCGTGCCGTCGACCAGCCAGGCGACGGGCGCCGGCGTGCCGACCGCCTCCGGCAGGTCCGCGCGCGCCGCGACGGGGGCCGTGAGCGGCGTCGACGCGACGTCGCGCGCGTCGACCCAGGCCGCGTCGAGGTCGTGGGCGTGCACCAGCGACCAGGAGGTCACGTCGTAGGCCTTGCTGCGGCCCTTGCGCTCGAGCTCCTCGCGCTCGGCCTGCAGCGCGTCCTTGTCGTAGCGCACGTCGAAGTCGAGGAACGAGCGCACCATCGCGCGCGCCGGCTGGCGCGCGCGCACGAGCCAGGTCCCGGCGGGGAAGCGCGCGCTCGCGCTGCGCGCGCCCTCGGCGTGCTCGACGTTGGCGGCCTCGAACTCCTCCGTCGCGCGCTGGACCTCGATCCCCTGGCCCAGCAGGGTGCGCAGGCACTCCTCCTCGCGCCGCAGGTTGCCGCCCGGGCGCACGACCAGCATGCGCCCGTTCCCGGGCGTCTCGGCGGCCACGTTCGCGCGGCCCGTCGCGAGATAGTCGCGCAGGATCTCGGCCCGGTGCGCGCGCAGCGTCTGGAGGTTCGCCCAGCTCGCCGTGAGCTGGTGGTGCACGGCCTCGCGGTAGGTCAGGATGCGCCCCGACTCGCGCCGCAGCGGGAAGCCGGAGGTGCTGGCCTGCTCGTACAGGATCCCGGTCGCGCCCGTCAGCGAGGCCCAGGCGTCCGAGTAGAACGGCCCCCAGGCGTCGGCCCACTCGCGCGTGTAGTAGGCCCAGCCGTGGGCGTCGAAGGCGCGCGCCGCGTCGGCCCCGTAGCGCTCGTGCCAGGCCGCCATCGTCGCGGGGAGCTGCGGGTTGTGCGGCTTGGCCTGCGGGTAGAAGAGGAAGGTGTCGTCGCTGCCCATCTCGTGCGCGTCGACGAAGAGCTGCGGCCGGAACGACAGCACCGCCTGCCAGCGCCCGCGCGTCTCGGGCTGCGTGCCGGCCATCCAGTCGCGGTTCATGTCGAACAGGTAGTGGTTCCCGCGTCCATAGGGCCAGCGCCCGCGGTGCAGGCTCGCGTAGTCGAGGCTCGGGGTGAGGCCGGCGAACTGCTCGACCATGCCGATGATGCGCTGGCGGCCGTCGGGGTTGAGGCACGGGTCGATGACGACGACGAGCTCGTCGAGCAGCGCCTCGACCTCCGGATTCGTGCACGCCGCGAGGTGGTACCCGAGCGCGACCGCCGCGTCGGCGCCGGAGAGCTCGTCGCCGTGGATCGAGTAGCCCATCCACGCGACCGCCGGCCCCGCGAGGATGCGCCGCGCCTCGGCCTCGTCGAGCCCGCGCGGGTCCGCGAGCTTCGCCATGTCCGCGCGGATCCCGTCGAGCCGCGCGAGGTTCTCCGGCGAGCTGATCGCCACCCAGACGAGCTCGCGGCCTTCGTGCGTGCGCGCGAACGTCTCCATGCGCACGCGCGGCGAGGTGGT
>DASVAP010000058.1:0-7378 GCA_036376275.1 Planctomycetota bacterium
GGCACGACCTGGTTGTAGAGCCCGATCGCCTCGGCCCGGCGCGCGTCGATGAAGTCGCCGAGCATGAGGAGCTCCGTGGCGCGCCCGAGCCCCACCAGGCGCGGCAGCAGCCAGGCGGCGCCCATGTCCGCGCCCGCCAGCCCGACCTTGGTGAACAGGAACGCGATCTTCGCGCTCTCCGCGGCCACGCGCAGGTCGGCCGCGGCCGCGATCACGGCCCCGGCGCCGCAGGTCGTGCCGTTCAGCGCCGCCACGATCGGCTTCTCGAGCGCGCGCATGCTCGCGATCAGGTCGCAGGTCATGCGCGTGAAGGCCGCCAGCTCCGCCAGGCTCTTCCCGAAGAGCTTGCCGATGATGTCCTTGACGTCCCCGCCGGTGCAGAAGGCGCGCCCCGTGCCGGTGATGACCACGCAGCGCACCGTGTCGCGCGTGCGCAGCGCCACGAAGACGTCGCGCAGCTCGGCATAGGAGTCGAAGGTCAGCGCGTTCAGGCGCTCGGGCCGATCGAGCCGGATCGTGCCGACGCCGCCCTCCTCGGACCAGCGGAAGTGCTTCGGGTTCATCGCGGCGCGAGTCTAGCGAACGCGCTCGGCCGAGGTCGCCGACCGGCCGCGCTCAGCCGATCGCCGCGATGGCCTGGATCTCGACCAGCGCGTCCTTCTCGAGCAGGCCGGCCACCTGCACCAGCGCCATGGCCGGGTAGTGGCGGCCGACGAGCTCGCGCCAGATCCCGCCCAGCGCCCGGGTGCTCGCCAGGTAGGCCTGCTTGTCCGTGACGAACACCGTCAGGCTGGCGAGGTGCGCCGGCTCGCCGCCGGCGGCGTCGACCACCGCCAGCACGTTCGCGAGCGCCTGGCGGAACTGCGCGGCGAAGTCGCCCTTCCCGACCAGCACCTGATCGGCGTCCCAGGCGATCTGGCCGGCCACGAAGAGCAGGCGCGCGCCCGGCGGCGCGAGCACGCCGTTCGCGTAGCCGCTGGGCGGCTCCCAGCCCTCGGGCTCGACCGGCTCGAGGCTCATCGCCCGGACTCCCCGCGCGCCCGGCCGCGGCGCGCGCCCGGGCGGGCCGGATCCGCGACGCGGTTCGGCCAGCGCCACTTGCGCTCGCTCGAGCCGTCGAGCTCGACCACCGCGCCGTGCTCGTCGCCACGCAGCAGGTGCACGGCCGCGCCCGCGACCTCGTCGATCGTCACCAGGGCCTGACCCGGGTTCGAGCGCCGGAAGAACTCGCGCGCCGTGGCCGCGTCCATGCGCGTCTTCTGCACGAGGCGCTCGACCGAGGCGGCGAGCATGGGCGAATCGACGTAGTGCGGACAGACGAGGTTCACGCCGACGCCGCTGCCCTCCAGCTCGTCCGCCAGGGCCAGCGAGTAGCCGACCAGCGCGAACTTCGAGGCGCAGTAGGCCGAGACGTAGGCGTAGCCGCGCAGCCCCGCCGACGAGGCCACGTTGACGACGCGCCCGTAGCCGCGCGCCTCCATGCCGGGCACGAGTGCCTCCATCAGGCGGCGCGCGCCGTGGAAGTTGACCTCCAGGTGCCGCGCCAGGCGCGCCTCGCGCGCGTCGTCGCCGTACGGCGCGCTCTCCGCCAGCCCGGCGTTGTTCACCAGCCAGTCGATCGTGCCGAAGGGCCCCGTCAGCTTGCGCGCCTCCTCGAGGGCCGCTGCGACCGAGGCCG
Source organism: Planctomycetota bacterium (assembly GCA_036376275.1). Taxonomy (GTDB): domain Bacteria; phylum Planctomycetota; class UBA1135; order UBA1135; genus JABFRZ01. The sequence continues at coordinate 1,679 of DASVAP010000058.1, forward strand.
CGTCGGCGAGGTCGAGCGCCAGCGGCCAGGCCGTCCCGCCGGCGGCGCGGATCGACTCGGCCACGGCCGTGCAGGCCTCCCGGGTGCGCGCGGCCACGAGGACCGAGGCCCCCTCGCGCGCCACGCGCTGGCAGATGGCCGCGCCGATCCCGCGGCTGCCTCCCGTGACGAGGGCGACGTGCCGCTCGGTTCTCTGGGGCATGGCCCTAGTGTGCCGGGGTCTGCCGGAACTGGCCATCCACCGGCCGTTCGGTCGCACGGGAAGGGCGTCGCGACGGGGAAATATGCTCCGGACGAGGAGCGGCGGGTCCGCACCCGCGCACCGGCAGGGGTAGGTTTCGAACGGTGAGGGCCGACCCTCGGTCCGCGCCTTTCCTTCCTCTCCAGCTCCATCTCCCATGAAGCTCCTCTCCGCTCTCTGTCTCGTCGTCGCCGCGGCGCTGCCCGCTTCTGCCCAGGAGTCGTGCTCCTCGCTGGAGGTCACGTCGGCCGTCAACCCCGTTCGACCGTTCCAGACGGTCACGATCGATCTCGAAGGCTCCCTGCCCAACTCCCCGGTGTTCCTCCTCGTCGGCGAGACCCTCGGCCAGACCAGGATCGATCTGCGGGCCCTGGGCGTCGTCATGCTCGACCTCGAGCAGCCCTTCCAGAGCTTTCAGATCGGCCTGACCGACGGAACCGGCGGCCTGACGCGCACCGTGACGATCCCGAGCGACCTCGGCCTCGCGCTCCACGCCCAGGCCGTGGGCCTGAAGCTGCGCCGCAACGCGGGCGGCAAGCCGATGGCGGACATCTGCGTCTCGAACGTGGCCTCCTTCGAGCTCTGACAGGCTGAGCAGGAATGCCGCGGCCGAGGGCCGCGGCGTCCCGCCAGGCTCTCTGGATCGTCCGGGCGCGTGAGCCTCGCGCGCCCCCTCCTCTCCTCGCTCAGGCCCTGAGCCTCCGGCCCGCGCGCTCCGGGCGAGGCCACGCTTCAGCGCGCGCGAGCCGCATCCGCGCCGGGAGCGGCTCGATCTCCCGCTCGCTATCCTCGTCGGCGCGCATGGCCCACGAGCCCCCCGCGCCGGCGCGCCGGCGCCATCCCGTGCCCCCGGCGCGCTGGCCGACCGCCGACGAGGCCCGCGCGAGCCGGCTCTTCTCGCCGCTCCGCGTCGGCGCCTTCACGACGCGCACGCGCACCTGGGTGCCGGCCATGGTGCCCTGGCGCGCGAGCGAGGAGGGCCTCGTCACGCGCGAGGTCCTCGACTGGTACGGGCGCTTCGCCGACGGCAAGCCGGGGGTCCTGGTGGTGGAGGCGACCGGGATCCGCGACGTCCCGAGCGGGCCGCTCCTGCGCATCGGGGACGAGCGCTTCGTGCCGGGCCTGCGCGAGCTGGTCGAGACCGTGCGCGCGCGCTCCGACGGCGACACGCGGCTGCTGATCCAGGTGATCGACTTCCTGCCGATCCGCCGCCGCCCGGCCAGGGAGAAGTACCTGGCCCAGTACCTGGCACTCGGGGAGCACCACCGCGCCGGCCTGGAGCGCCTCGGCTCGCCGGCCGCGCGCGGGACCGAGGTGGAGGTGCGCGCCGCGCTCGCCGCGCTGCCGCACGAGACCCTGCTGGCCCTGCTGGCGCCGCGCGAGGTCGAGGACCTCGAGTACGGCCACCGCCAGCGGGTCACGGACGAGCACGTGCCCACGGTCGCCGAGCTCCCCCGCACCTTGCCCGGCCTCTTCGCGCGCGCCGCCGAGCGCGCCCGCGCGGCCGGCTTCGACGGCGTCGAGCTGCACTTCGCGCACGCCTACACGATGGCCTCGTTCCTCTCGGCCACGAACACGCGCCGCGACGGGTACGGCGGGACGCGCGCGGGCCGCCTGCGGCTCCCGCTCGAGGTCCTGGCCGCCGTGCGCGCCGCCGTGGGCCGCGACTACACCGTGGGCCTGCGCTACCTGAGCGAGGAGGGCATCCCCGGCGGCAGCACGCTCGACGACGCCTGCGCCTTCGGCGCGGCCTTCGCGCGCGCCGGGGCCGACTTCCTCTCGCTCTCGCGCGGCGGGAAGTTCGACGACGCGAAGCAGCCCAAGGTCGGCCAGGCGGCCTACCCCTACACCGGCCCCTCGGGCCTCGACTGCATGCCGACGGTCTACGTCCCGGGCGGGCCCTTCGGCCGCAACCTGCCGGGCGTGCGCGCCGTGCGCGCGGCCGTGCGCGCCGCCGGCTGCACGACGCCGATCGTCGGCTGCGGCGGCATCAACTCCTTCGAGCTGGCCGAGGAGGCCCTGCGCGAAGGCACCTGCGACCTGGTGGGCGCCGCGCGCCAGTCCCTGGCCGACCCCGACTGGTGGCGCAAGCTGGAGCTCGGCCGCGGGGGCGAGATCCGCCGCTGCCTCTACACGAACTACTGCGAGGGCCTCGACCAGAAGCACGTCGAGGTCACCTGCCAGCTCTGGGACCGCGAGCTCGAGCTCCCCGACGCCGGCGCGCCGCCCGGCACGCCTCCACGCCGCACGCAGGACGGCAAGCGCCGCCTCGAGCCGCCCGGCTGGGCACCGTAGTTCTTCAGCGCACCGGCCCGCGCAAGAGCTCGTCGAAGCCGAGCACCAGCTCGACGCGCTCGAAGCCGAACTCCTCCTCGCCGCGCAGGAGGGCGAGGAGCCGTCCATCCGGGAGGCTGATGAGCGACATGAGCCGCGGACCATCGAGCACGGCGACGAGGCGCGGCGCGGAGAAGCGCGGCGGCTGGTCGGACTCGAGCTCGATCTCCAGGATGCGCCGGCCGTCGGGCGAGAGCAGCAGGGCCGGGCGCGCGCCCGCCGGGCGCAGGGCCCAGCTCAGGGTCCACGGGTCGCCGGTGCCCGTGCGCGGCAGCGGGATCGCCGGCCCGAACGAGCCGTCCGCACGCCGGCGGCGCAGCAGCACCCCGCTCCGCCCATCGGGCGAGTCGGTCTGCGAGGCGAGCCAGCCCCCGTCCGGCGACGGCGCGAGGAAGCGCGGTTCGCCCGGCAGCGCGAGCATGAGCCGCGCGACGCCGGCACCTCCCGGGCCCACGGCGACCTCGTGCACGCCGTGGTCGGCGCCCGTCCGGGCGTAGACCAGCAGGTTCGCTCCATCCGGGGAGAGCGCGAGCGCGACGACGTCGCCCTGGACGTCGGGCGGAGTCCAGATGCGCTCGACGCGCTCGGGTGCGGCGAGCGTCGTGCGCCACAGGCCCTCCTGCCCGTCCTGCGAGAGGCGCGTGAAGTAGATCCAGCCGTGCTGCGTGTCGATCGGCCCCGGCAGGAAGTCGGCGCGCGGATCGGAGAGCAGCGGGCGCAGGAGCGGTGCGTCGAGCTCCGAGGTCCACAGCTCGACCAGGCCGCTCGCCGCCACCATCGCGGCCACGAGGAAGGATCCGTCGGGCGCCAGCGAGATCATGCCGTCGAGGGCGTGACGCTCGTCCAGCCAGGGCTCCACCTCGCCCTCGCGCGTCAGCAGGACGACCTCCCGCTCGCGCCCCTGCGGCCCGCCCGGCTCGTGGAGCAGCGTGCCGTCGCGGGCCAGGTCGAACCAGCCCGGCAGCCAGACCTGACGCGTGCGCAGCCCCTCCAGCAGGAGCCGTGGCTCGCCCCGGACGGTCAGCGTCTCCGGCTCGAGGTCGAGGGCGAAGAGCGCGCCGCCACGCGTGAAGAGGAGCTGCCCCGTCCCGGACCATGCTCCGAACCCGCCCGTGGCCAGCTTGCGGGCGACGCCGCTGGCGACCTCGATCGCGAGCAGCACGGGCTCGAAGCCCTCGGCCCCGTAGGTGAACGAGTGCCCCAGCACGTGTCGTCCGCCCGGCAAGGCCCGATAGACCTCGACCGATGCTCCGGCCAGCGACTCGCTCGCCTGGATCGGCAGCTCCTGCCACGCGCCTCCAGCCACCGGGCGAACGAGCAGCCGCAGGCGCTCGCCGCCCACGACCAGGAGCCCCGTCTCGGTCCAGACCATGCCGCTCGCCGAGTTCGGCTCGGGCGCGTGGCTGCCGAGCGGGACCGTGCGCGGCGTGCCCCCGCCCAGGCGCACCTCGACCAGCCTCGGGACACCGCCCTCCTCCGGGAGGTGGGCCACGGCGATCGATGTCCCGTCCGGGGAGTAGCAGAGGGTCGACGGCCGCTCGGTCCCGGGCAGACGCACGGGCTCGGTCGCATCGAGGCGCCGCAGGTAGAGCACCGGGCGCTCGTCGCCGCGGCCGTCGGGCTCCACTGCGGCGAAGACGACCGCGCGGCCGTCGGGCGCGAGGCGCGGGTGGATGCCCGTGTGGCTCGGCAGGATCGGCACGGCGACGTGGCGGGGGCCGTGCTCGCGCGCGGAAGCCGGGGAGGCGGACCCGAGCCACCCGGGCGCGAGCCAGCCGAGGGCCAGCCCCGCCCCCAGCCCGAGAATGCCGGCGACGAGCGCGGGCCGCGCAGGCGCACCTCGCGGGCCCGTCGCGGAGGCGCCCGGCTCCGCCAGGGCGCGTTCCAGCTCGACGCGCGCGTCGCCCAGGTGCTGCAGGCGCTGGCGCGGGTCCTTCTCCAGCGTGCGCCGCAGGAGCGCGCGCACGCGCGGCGGGGTCGCAGCCGGAAGGAGCGAGTAGTCGGGCTCGCGCTGCACGATGGCCGCGAGGATGTCCGCCAGGGCGGCCCCCTCGAAGGCCCGGCGGCCCGTCAGGCACTCGTAGAGCACGCAGCCGAAGGCCCACACGTCCGTGCGCCGGTCGACCAGCTTGCCACGCGCCTGCTCGGGACTCATGTAGGTCGGCGTGCCGAGCACGAGGCCGGCCTCGGTCACGAGGAACGAGTCGGGCCTCGGCACGGGCGTGCCGCTGCCGCTCGTCGCCACGCCGTCCTGGCGCGCGAGCCCGAAGTCGAGCACCTTGACCACGCCCTCCGGCGTGCGCCGCACGTTGGCCGGCTTCAGGTCGCGGTGCACGACGCCGGCGTCGTGGGCGGCCCCCAGACCCTCGGCGATCTGGCGGCAGACGTCGAGTGCCTCCTCGAGCGCGAGCGGTCCGCGCGCGAGCCGCTGGGCCAGGTCCTCGCCGCCCACCAGCTCGAGCGCCAGGAAGCATGTGTCCCCCACCTGATCGATGCCGTGGATCTGGGCCACGTTCGGGTGGCTGAGCGCGGCCAGCGTGCGCGCCTCGCGCTCGAAGCGCCGCAGGCGCTCCTCGTCGCCGGCGAAGGACTCCGGCAGGACCTTGATCGCCACCTCGCGCCCCAGACGGTTGTCGCGCGCACGCCAGACCTCGCCCATCCCCCCCGCGCCGAGCGGCGCGAGGAGGGTGTAGAAGGAGAGCTCCTGACCAGGTGCGAGCGGCACGCGGACGGGAGTCTAGGGAACGCCGGCGCGCGTCTCGACTGCGGACGGATGGTCAAGGCCCGGGGAGCAGCGGGCGCAGGAGCTTCGCGCGCTCTCGCCGGCGCGCGGCCACTGCGTCCGCGCCCGGCACCGTTCCGGCGGACGGCGCGAGGGCGTTCCAGCGCGCGAGGAGCTCCGCGAGCGTGTCATCGGCCCGGGCGCGCGTCGTGAGCCACGCTCCCAGGGCCACCTCGGCCGCGCCGCCGTCGGCCTCCTCGTCCGTGAGACAGTCCACGACGCGCGCGAGAGCCGCGTGCTCGGGCTCGAGCGCGATCAGGGCCTGCGCCGCCGCCTGGCGCAGGTCGAGCGTCGGCGCCTCGGCCAGCAGCGTCTCGAGCACGGGGCGCGAGCGCTCGAGCCC
>DASVAP010000059.1:0-12640 GCA_036376275.1 Planctomycetota bacterium
CCGATGCGCTCGAGCGCCAGCAGCGCCGCGGCGCGCTCGAGCGCGTAGAGCCAGTAGTAGTGCCAGTCGGCCTTGTTCGGGTTCTTCGTGGCCGTGAAGTGGCGCGCGAGCCAGCCGACGCCGCCCTCCAGGGCCGGCTCGACCTGCGCGGCGAGGTTCGGGGTCATGCGCGTGCCGAGCGCCTCGCGCGCGCAGGCCAGGATCGCCAGGCCCGCGGCGGTCATCGAGCCCGTGTAGCCCGTCTCGTGTCCGACGAGGTAGGTGAAGCCGCCGCCCGAGTCCTTGCGGCGCGTCTCCTGGTTGCGCAGGGCGTAGCTCGCGGCGTCGTTCCAGACGGTCACGGGGATCTCGATGCCCGCCTGGGCCGCCGCGCGCAGGCTGAAGACGGCCAGGTGCGTGTTGGAGAGGTCGGTCTCGCCGACGGGGTAGGACCAGCCGCCGCTGTCGCGCTGCCAGCCGAGCAGGCGCGTGGTCAGCTCCTCGATCCAGGGCAGGAGGCTGGCGTCGCGCGCCGCCGTGGCCGCCAGGATCTGGCAGGCGACGGAGTAGGTCTTCTCGCAGGGCTCGGAGCGCATCACCAGCAGCGCCTGCTGGAGCGCGCGGTGGCGCGGCGAGACGCCGCACTTGATCAGGGTGTAGACGGAGAGCGCCGTCTGCCCGTTCGGGTGCTCGTCGCGGCGCTCGGCCCAGGAGCCGTCGAGCTGCTGCAGCTCCAGGAGGCGCGCCACGCCGCGGTCGATGGCGCGGTCGATCTGGTCCTGCGTCGCGCGGCGCGGCTCGACCATCGCGAAGGACCAGGCCCCGCCGGCATTCGCCACCTTGACGAGCAGGTGGTGCAGCCCGGGCGCGAGCTCGAGCGTCAGGCGCTCGTCGTAGGCGTTCAGGCCGCGCAGCACGCCCTTGTCGACCAGGACCTCGCCGTCGAGCCACAGCCGCAGCCCGTCGTCGCTGCCGCAGTGCACGTCGAGCACCTGCGGCGCGTCGCACTCGAGCGTGCGGTACAGGTACCCGACCACGTTGTCGCCCGCGGCGCCGTGCGCGTCGAGCAGGACGCGCAGGTCGAGCGTGCCCGAGTCGAGCGGCCGCGCACCGGCGGGCGGCGCGGCCTCCACCCGGCTCCAGGCGAGCTTCGTCTTGCCGCGCCCGGGGAAGGTCTCGGCGAGGGCCGGCCAGGGCGCGCCGGCCTTCATGCGCCTCAGCAGCTTCTCCGGCCCCTGCTCGGCAGCCACGTCGGCACCCTTCGGGTTGTCGAAGGGCCCGAGCACGTGCCACGGGCCGAGCCGCACCGCGCCGGAGGAGGCCTCCTGGGGCGGGGCGTGGGCGAGCGACGCCGCGAGGGTCGCGAGGATCGCCAAGGCAGGGGACATCGGCGTTCCGCGCGCGATTGTGGCCGCACGCGGGAGAGGGCGCAACGCCGGACGGTCCGGGATCTCGGCCCGTCAGGCCTTCGCGCGCGGCGCGACCGACTGCGGGAAGGTGCGCCAGGGCTGGCCGCCGACGGTGTAGCTGCGCTCCTCGCGGGCCGAGGGCCGGATCACGTAGTCGCGCTCGCACACCTTCTGGACCAGGGTCAGGACCTCGCGCTCGCTGGCTTCGGGGTGCTCGCGCAGGATCCAGGCCAGGAGGTCGTCGAGCGGGAGCGCCGCCTCGAGGCGCGCGAAGAAGGCGGGGTCGGGCTGGGCCGGCATGATCCGGCAGCCTACCACCGCCCTGGGGCGCATGGGCCGCCCGGCGGGCTTCGGATAGGCTCTGCCCATGCTCCGCCCGCCGCGCACGCGCCCGGTCTTCGTCCCGGCCCAGCCGCCGCCGGCCGGGCCGCCGCCCTCGCCCGAGATCCTGGCCGCCCTCGGCGAGGCCGGGGTGGTGCGCATGCTCGAGGACTTCTACCTGCTGCTCGAGGACTCCCCGCTGCGCCCGCTGTTCCCGGAGGACATGCAGGCCGCGGCCCACCGCTCGGCCGCCTTCTTCGTGCAGATCCTGGGCGGCCCGCCGCGCTACAGCGAGCGTCACGGACCCCCGCGCATGCGCCAGCGCCACCTGCCGTTCGAGATCGACCCGGCCGCGCGCGCCCAGTGGCTGGAGACCTTCGAGCGCGTCCTGGCCCGGGCCGAGGAGCGCTACGGCTTCCCGCCCGAGCACCTGCCGGCCTTCCGCGCCTTCCTGGCCTCCTTCTCGGCCTGGATGGTCAACGCCGAGTAGCGACCGGCGGAGATTTGGCGTGCTCCGCGGGGGCGCGGGCGATCTACTGATCCCCGTTCCTGCTCTCCCCCGGCAGGACCGAGGAGGACCGTTGTTCGCGCGCACTCCAGTATTCCGGACGGACCAGGGGATCTACGGCTACGCGCTGCACTTCCACCCCGAGCCGGGGGCCATCGGACCGGCCGCCTGTCCGTTGCAGGCATGGTCGGGCGTCTTCCCGTTCGACGCCTTCGCGGATCGAAGGCTGCTGCTGCGCGCGACGCCCGAGCTGATCCCGCCGCTCCTCTCGAGCCCCATGCTGGAGCCGGCGCGGCGCGGACACGCGCTGCTCGAGCTCGTCACCCCCCCTGCGGACGGTCTGGAGGCGGAGTTCTCGCGCCTGCGCTCGCAGGGCTACGGCATCCTGCTCGACGAGCGCCAGCTCGACGCGGGGAGTGGCGCGCTGGAGCTCGCCGACGTCGTGCGCGCGGCCCTGCCGCCGGAGAACGTGCGCGAGCTGCCGGCCCGGCTGCGCGCGCTGGCGGACGGCGGACGAACCCTCCTGGCCGCCGACGTCCCCTCGCACGAGGCGCAGCAGCGCGCCGCGCGGCTCGGCTTCGGCCTGTTCCAGGGCGAGTACTTCTGCCGTCCGCCGGCCATCCCCGTGACCGATCTGCCGCGCTCGAAGGCGAGCTACGTCCTGTTCCTGGTCGAGCTCGCCAAGCCCGACCTCGACCTCGCGCGCATCGAGCGCATCGTCAAGGGCGAGCCCTCGCTCGTCGTGCGCCTGATGCGCTACCTGAACTCGCCGATCTTCGGCGTGCGCAGCCCGATCACCTCCGTGCGCCACGCGCTGACCTACCTGGGCGAGAAGCCGCTGCGGCGCTGGGGCAGCGTGCTGGCCGTCACGGGGATGAGCGAGGACCGGCCCGGCGAGCTGGTCGTCACCGCGCTCGTGCGCGCGCGCCTGTGCGAGGAGCTCGGCAAGCTCGAGGACCGCCGGAACGCGGAGACCTACTTCCTGACCGGCTTGCTCTCGCCGATCGACGCGATGCTCGGTAGGCCGGCCCTGACGTGCCTGTACGAGCTGCCGCTCGACGACGCGATCCGGCGCGCGATCCTGGGCGAGGACAACCCGCTCGGGCGCGCGCTGAAGACCGCCATGGCCTTCGAGCGCGCGGACTGGGCGCGCCAGGCCTCCCTCCCCGGGAGCTGTGGCGACGCGACCCGGCTGCACTGCGAGGTGCTGCGCTGGGCGCAGGAGATCGTGGCGGCCGGAGCCGCGGCCTGAGGCGCGGCCCGCGAGGCCTCAGCGCGGCGCGCGGAAGGCGTAGCGGCCCGCGCCGACCTCGAAGGCGGCGGCACCATCCCGCATCCCGAGCGCACGGACACCGCGGGCGGCGCGGGCCGGACCGTCGCCCTCGCGGACGAGCAGCGGATCGGAGCAGGGGACGAGGACGGTGGCCTCGCAGCCGGGCGGGAGCTCGAGCTCGAGCGTGAAGAGGCCCTCCTCCTGCCGCCACTCGACCGCGAGCGGTCCGCGCACGGTCGCGAGGCGCGCGCGGGCCCAGGCGAGGTCGCCGGCGGGCGCGGGGCGGACGAGCACGTGCTCGTAACCGGGGCGCCCGGGATCGGGCCGGATCCCCACCAGCCCCTGCACGAACCACGCTCCGAGCGAGAGGAAGGAGCTGTGCATGCGCGAGTGGACCCCGTCCCACTGCTCCCAGATCGTCGTCGCGCCCTCGGCCAGCATGTGCCCCCAGCCGGGGTAGGTCGTCTGGCGCGCCATGGCGAGCACCAGGTCGGGGCGCTCCTCCGCCTGCAGCGCCTGGAGCAGGAAGGCCGTGCCGTGGATGCCCGCGTTCACGTGTCCGGCGCTGGTGACCAGGATCTCGTGCTCGAGGCGCGCCAGCACGGCGGGCCGCAGCTCGTCCGGCGGCAGGCGCGCGAGCAGCGCCAGCGCCAGGTAGGGCTGCTCGCCGTTCGCGTAGCTCGCCCGCTCGGCGTCGAAGAAGCGCGCCTGCAGCGTCGCGCGCAGCGCGCTGGCCCGGCGGCGCCACTCGCGGGCGTCACCCGCGTGAGCCAGCACGTCCGCGGCCTGCGCCATGCGTTCCAGGCACAGCACGAGGTAGGCGTTGTTGAAGAAGAGCGTCGAGCGCGCGTCGACGCGCTCGTCCGGCCCCTGGCCGCGTCCGGGCGGGACCCAGTCGCCGAGGAAGCCCCAGGTCGGATCGCCGTAGGGCTCGAGCAAGCCGTCGCGCACGTGCGTCGCGACGAACTCCAGCCAGCGGCGGGCCGTCGCGTAGCCCTCGGCCAGCACGCGCCGGTCGCCGGTCGCGACGTACAGCTCCCACGGCAGGTAGGCGACGATCCCGCTCCAGGCGGGTCCCCCGCCGCCGCCGTAGGTGGGCGCGGTGTAGGGCAGGCCCCCGTCCGCGCCCTGCACGTCGCGCCAGTCCTCGAGCCAGTCGCGGTAGAAGGGCAGGAGTCCGAAGTGCGTCAGGCCCGTGGGCAGCGTCGCGTGCGCGTCGCCGCCGTAGCCAAGGCGCTCGCGGTGCGCGCAGTCGGCCACGACGCCGCCCTGGCTCAGGCACTCGAAGGTCCAGGCGATGGTGTCGTGGATGCGCTGGAGCAGCGGGTCGGCGCAGGCGAGCTCGGCCGTGCGCGCGAAGCCGCTGCGCACGAGCCAGACGCGCACGTCCTCCGGCGCCGGCGGCTCGAGCGGGCCGCGCAGGGTGATCCAGCGCCCGACGGCGTAGTCGAAGCGATGCTCGAAGCGCGCCCGCCCGCTCGCGTCGAACACGCACTCGCTGCGCTGGGCGTAGGTCGTCTCCTGGCCCTCGCGCTCGGACCAGGTCAGCGTGACGGTCGCGCCGGGCGCGCCGCGCAGCTCGGCCTCCAGGAAGCCCGTGACGTTGCGCCCGAGGTCGAGGCGCACGTGCTCGGACCCCAGGCGCTCGACGGCCACCGGGACGAGCGCCTCGATCCGCCGATCGGGCTCGCCGCGTCGCGCGGAGAGCTCCAGCGAGACCTCGTGCTCGACCACCGGCTCCCAGCGCGCGTCGTCGACCACGGCCGTGCACCAGCGCTCGTCCGCGCGGCGCGCGTCCCAGCGCTCGCCGCCGAAGTCGGCGAAGCCCCAGCCGCCGAGGTGCGTGCTCGGGCTCGCGCGCACGCGCCAGCTCGCGTCGGTCGCGAGCCGCACCGTGCGGCCGCTGGCGAGCTCCACGTCGATGCGGGCGCGCACCAGCGGCGCGAAGGGCGCGCAGGCCGGCGCGAAGCGCTCGAAGCGCGCCCAGCCGGCCGAGGCCCAGAACCCCAGCGCGTTGGGGCCGGAGGCGAGGTGCGGCGTGAGGTCGTAGGCCACCCAGCGCGCGCGCCGGCCGAGGTCGCTCAGGCCGGGCGCGAGCACGGCCTCGCCCACCTTCGCGCCGTTGGCCCACAGCTCGTGGTAGCCGACCGAGGCGACCCAGGCCGTCGCGCGCACGACGTCCTCCTCCAGCGCGAACGTCCTGCGGAGCCAGGGATCCGGCAGCGGTCCGGAGTCGCGCAGGGCCTCGTCGTGCGCGGCGCCGGGGCTCGCGGCGAGCTCGACCAGCGGCCAGTGGGCGTCGTCGAGGTCGGGCTCCGCCCAGCCGGGCTCCGCCGTGCCAGCGCGCCAGGCCGCGTCCGTCGCGAGGCGCAGCTCGGTGCCCTCGCGGAAGAAGACGCGCAGGCGCGCCAGGCACGGGTCGGCGCCGCGGAAGGTCAGCGCGTGCGCTCCGGGCGTGAGGTGCGGGCTCAGGTCGAGCTGGACCGGCTGCGGACCGCCCGGGAGCTCCCGCAGGCGCACGCCGTCGAGGTGGACCTCGAGCGGTCCCGCGCTGGAGACGAGCAGATCGCCGGCCACGACCTCGCGCGCCGCGTCGATGCGGAACGAGCGCCGCAGCACCGCGCGACCCTCGCCCGCCGCGATCCAGCGCGCGCCCCCGAGGTGCCAGCACCGCTCCGCGCCCGGCGCGCCGATCCAGGCTCCGCCCCAGTCCTCCGGCGCCAGCGGCCCGAGGCCGAAGCGCGCCACCGGGCTCCAGCCGGACCAGCCGCCGTCCTGGTCGCGCACGCGCACCTTCCACCAGGCGAGCTCGGCGCTCGCCAGCGCCCGTCCGGCGTACTCGACGGCGAGGCCCGTCGCCGTGACCTCGCCCGAGTCCCACAGGTCGCCCTCGTCGCGCGCGAGGCGCTCCGGACGGCTCGCGACGAGCACGTGCCAGCCGCTCGCGCGCAGGCCGCGCGCCTGCGGATCGAGCGCGCGCAGCTGCCAGGCCAGGCGCGGGCGCACGACGTCGAGCCCGAGCGGATCGACGCGCGCCTCGGTGGTCGGGGCCACGGGCACGAGCGCGCCGCGCGCCGGCGGGATCCCGGGCGCCGGGGCGGCACAGGCCGAGAGGACGAGGGTCAGGCCCAGGGCGCGCAGGCAATGCAAGACGCCCGCGAGTGTAGTCGCCCGCCCCTGGCTGGACGGGATCGGCCAGGCGCGCGATGATCGGTGCCGGATCGGACGGCTCCGCAAGAGGTTCGGAGGATCGCATGTGGACCTGGCTCGCCCTGCTCGCCCTCGCCCAGCCCCAGGCGCCAACCCTGTCGGGCGTGGTCTCCGGCCCGGACGGCCCGCTCGTGGGCGCGACGGTGTTCGTCTCGCGCGCCCGGCCACGGCGCAGCGTCGGCATCCTGTGACCCTCCTGCTACGCCGATTGCCGCAAGCGCGCGGTGACGGACGAGGAGGGCAAGTTTGTCCTCGAGGACCTGGACCCCGAGCTCCTGTTCGAGCTGCTCGTCTACCAGGAGGGCTTCGTGCCGCTCTACTCCGGGCGCTACCTCGATCCCGACCACGGCGCGGTCACGCTCACGCTGAGGGCGCACGACCTCGACACGCGCGACCCCGAGCGCGTGCTGCGCGGCGTGGTCCTGGACACCCACCAGCGGCCGATCCCGCGCGCGACCATCCATCCCGTCGGTCGCAAGCGCGGCACCGGCCAGCAGTACGGCGGCCTGGACGGTGTCGACGACCTGGCCCTCAGCAACGAGAACGGCGCGTTCGCCCTGGGGCTGTCGGCCCCGGGCGAGGAGCTCCTGATCTCGATCGAGTCGCCCGGCTACGCCCCGCGCACGGCCTACTGGCTGCGCGCCGGGCCCGAGCCGCACGAGATCGTGATGAAGGTCGGCGTCACCGTGCGCGGCGTGGTCACGAAGGACGGTCAGCCCCTGCGTGGCGCCGAGCTGGGTCTCGCCCAGGACGACCGCTCCGGCGAACACTTCACGGGCGAGCACACGGTCGGCACCGACGCGGAGGGCCGCTTCACCTTCGTCAACGTGCCGCCGGACGATGCCTGGCACCTGTACGGGAAGATGGCGAGCCTGCGCGAGCACGGCGCGCTCCCGGCGCGGCCGGTGCGCACGGGTGCCGACGGTTCGACGCTCGACGTCGGCACGCTCGTGCTCGAGCCGGGGGCGCGCCTGGCCGGCCGCGTCGTCCTGTCCGATGACCGGGAGCTGCCGGAGGACCTGCGCATCCTGCTCGGACGCGAGAATGCCTGGGACACGCAGGTGGCTGCCGTCCGCGCGGACGGGACCTTCGCCCTCGACGGCGTGCCGCGCGAGCTGTGCACGCTCGACGCGCGCGTGCCGGGCTACGTCGTGTCGGAGCGCAACGCGAGCTGCGACTTCCTCAACAAGATGGGGCTGCTCGGGGTCGTCGACGGCGACGTCGAGGACCTCGTGCTGCTGCTCGAGCCGGGGGAGGAACAGACCACCTTCGACTCGCGCGGCTTCGGCGAGGGCCTCTGGGAGCGCTACCAGAACCTGAGGAAGACCCCCCTGCGTGGCGCACCGGTCGAGGCCACGGCGCCGGCGGGCGAGCGCTGAACGACGCCGCTCAGCCCAGCAGCGCGCGCGCTTCCTCCACTCCCGGAGCGGCGAAGCCCTGCTGGCTCGCCATCACGCGCGTCAGGGCGACGAGGTACGTCGCGCGGTGCGCGGGTCGGGCCCGGGCGTGCTCCTCCTCGGCCGTGCGGAAGTACTTCTCGGCGTGCAGCGCGCCGTCCTCGCTGACGGCGAAGCCGGCGAGGAGCGCGAAGAGCTCCACGGCCGGGCCGCCGAGCGCGCCGTAGCGCCGCGCGGCCTGGCAGGCGCCCGCCTGGTCCTTGGCGCGGATGCGAGCCTCGATCTCGGCCAGGACCCGCGCGGGATCGGCGAGCGTGCAGGCCTCCGCACCGACGTCGTGGGCCTCCGGACCGACCCAGCGCGCCTGGCCGGCCGTGTGGTAGGCGCCCGCGATCAGGCTGGCGAAGGCGTTGCGCGCTCCGCCGGCGCGCGCGAGGTTGCGCCAGGCGTTGGCCGCGTCGGAGGCGTGCACGCCGACCGAGGCGCCGTGCACGCTGCCGACGGGCTTGCCCGCCTCGGCCTTCGAGCGGCCCGGATCGTTCAGGAGCAGGCGGTTCGCGGCCAGCGACAGGGCCGCGCCGACGTCCTCGGGGTCGTAGCCCTCGGCCAGCGCCCGCGCCACCGCGCGCGCGGCGGCGGCGCTCTCGCCTGCGTGGACCGTGCCGGCCAGGGCCTCGATCCAGGCTTCGTCCGCGGCGCGCGTCCCGCGCTCGTGACCGGCGAGCCCATGCGCCTCGATCAGCTCCGCGACGAGCGCGCCGATCTCCTTCGGCGCCTGCCCGCGCGCGGCGCGCTGGCCGTCCTGCTCGATGCAGTAGTGCACGGACTGGCGCAGCAGCGTCACGGCGTGCTCCGGCCCCGTCAGGCGCGCGAGGTCGAAGGCCCGCCACGCCAGGACGACGCGGTGCACGTCCGCGTCGTCGCGCACGACGGTCTGCAGCTCCTCGTGGGCGCGCGCGGGGGAGGCGCGTCCCTCCCGGGCCAGGGCCTGCTCGGCCCGCGCGAGGTCGCGTGTGCGCAGGCTCGCCACGAGGTCGCCCGTGCCCGTGTTCGCCTCGTCGTCGGCGAGCGGCAGGAGCTCGTCCGCCTGCGCGTGCCCGGCGTCGTGGATGAAGCGCGTGCTGCGGTGCAGCACCTTGAGCACCGGCAGCGGCGCCAGCGGCCCCGGCATGCGCCGGGCGAGCTCGAGGCTCGGCACGAGCGCCATCAGGGCGTGGTAGCCGTTGTAATCCGTCCCCCCGAGGGCGCGCGCGTTCGCCAGCGCGCCGGCCGCCACCAGCTCGTCGAGCGTGGTCCCCGCGCGCAGGCGCTCCACCAGGCGCGGCAAGAGCTCGTCGGCCGGCGTCGCCTGCAGCAGGTCGACCAGCGGATCGAGCGCGCCGAACCGCAGCCGCCCCGGCTCGATCCAGGCCCGCGCCTCCGCGAACCCGAGCCGCTGCGCAGCCGCGAGGCCCACCGCCGTCGCGCCGAGCGTCCCGCCGACCCCACCCAGGAACTGCCGCCGGTTCGTCGTGATCATGCTGGGCCTCCGATCCGAGACCTGCGCGAGTCCGCACGGGCATGGCGCCGCGCGACAACGCGCCCTCTCGCCGGAACAGGCCGCCGACCTGCGGTCGACGGCTCGACCGAGGAACTCCGGACAGGATACCTGTCCTGCCCCGGAAGTGTCCGTTCCACACCTGTAGCGGAAGCCCGCACTGCCGCAGAACCTCCTCGGACCACCTCCGGCCAGCCTCGGACCTCGGATCCGAGTCGCCTCTCCGATCAAGGGCCCGACCGCCGCCCGAGCACCGCCAGGCCCACGCCGAGCAGGATCAGCGGGCCGGCCACGCCGAGGCGCCAGGTCAGGTGCTCGTCGAGCAGCAGGATCCCGGCCGCGGCGGCGAGCACCGGCACGAGGAGCTGCACCAGCGCGGCGCGCACGGCGGTGAGGCGCGGCAGGGCGCGGTACCAGAGCGCGTAGCCGAGGCCAGAGGCGAGGGCGCCCGAGGCGAGCGCCAGGGCGAGGCCGCGCGCGCTCGCGTGCAGGGTCGAGAGCGTCACGGCGGCGAGGAGCGCCCCGAGGGCGAGCGGTGCGGCCAGGACGAAGTTGTCGCGCGTGGCGAGCAGCGGGGCGGCGCTGGTGCGGCCGCGCAGGGAGTAGACGCCCCAGGCGATGCCGGCGACGGCCATCAGCGCGAGGCCGGTCGGGTCCGGCAGGCTCGCGCCGGGCAGGGTCAGCACGACGAGGCCGGCGAAGGCGAGCACGAAGCCGTTGCGCTCGCGCGCGCTCGGGCGCGCGCCGCGCCAGGCGCTCCAGCCGATCATCGTGGCCTGGACGCTGGCGAAGAGGACCAGCGCGCCGACGCCGGCGCCGAGGCGCAGGTAGGCGAGCGAGAAGGCGGCCGCGTAACCCCACAGGGCGAGGGCCGAGGGGAAGCTGCCGGCGCGGAGCGTCGCGGGCGCGGCGCCGCCGCGGGCGGCCAGGCGCGCGCACAGGACCAGCGCGCCGGCGCCCGAGCCGAGGCGCACGGCAGTGAAGGTCCAGGCGTCGATCGCGCCGTTCCCGAGAGCGGCGCGGCAGAGCAGCGAGTTCGCGGCGAAGCCGAGCAGGGCGGCGGCGGTCGCGAGCAGCGTGCGCAGCGCGGTCGTGGCCCCCACCTCAGCGGCCCGCCGCGCCGGCGAGCTCCTCGAAGGTCGCGTTGCCGATGCGATAGCGCTCCCAGCCCTGGAAGTCGAAGTGCCACCACTCGTGCGGGTACACGCGGTAGCCCTCGGCCTCCATCGCGTCGCGCAGGAGGTCGCGGTGCCAGCGCTGGAGCGCCGTGCCGCCGACGTAGTCGGGGAAGGAGCGCGCGCCCATCTCGTCGTAGAGGCCCACCATCTCGACCGGCGCGCCCGTCGCGAGCTCGAACAGCGTCAGGTCGACGGCGCAGCCGCGGTTGTGGCGCGAGCCCTCGGCCGGATCGGCGACGAAGAGATGCTGGGCCTCCGGCGTCGCGTCCCAGAAGAGCTTCGTGACGGACCAGGGCCGGTAGGCGTCGTGCACGAGCAGGCCGTAGCCCTGGGCCGCGAGAGCACGGTGCACGCGCACGAGCGCCTCGGCCGCCGGGCGCTGGAGGAAGGCGCGCGCCGAGGCGTAGACCGGCGTGCCCAGGAAGTTGTCGGGGCCGGCGTAGCGCACGTCGAGCCGCAGGGTCGGCTCGAGCGCGACGAGCTCGACCAGCTCGCTCGGCAGGAACTCGCCACGCTCGACGGGTGGGGTCGCGGCCAGGGCCGCTCGGCGCAATTCCTCCACCGGCCGCACGGGCTCGATGCGGAAGACCGGGGCGTCCTCGCCCGCGATCGCGCGGCGCCGGAAGACGATCCCGGCCGCCTCGACCTCGGTCGCGCGGCCGCGCGCGTCGCGCCGGAAGACCAGGCGCTCGCCGTGATACATGCCGCCCTCGGCGGGGAAGGCGAAGACGTCGTCCCCGAGCTCGGTCAGCGCGTCGAGCTCGATCCACTCGATCAGGACGTGCAGGCGCCCCGCGTCCTCGAAGACGAAGAGCACGTTGTGGTCCCAGCCGTACTCCCCCACCAGGCCGCGGAAGCGCTCGGGCGCCGGCGCCGGGCGCGGCGCGGGGACGCGCGTGTACTCCTCCGCTCCGAGGCGCACCCGGTCCGGGCCGAGCGGCTCGAGCGCGGGCCCGAGGGCCAGGCGCCCGTCGAGGCGTAGTCCTTCGTCGTGGGCGCGCACGGGCACGCACACGCGTCCGTGCGTCGCCATGAGCTCGCCGCCGCGCCAGTCGAGCTGGAGCACGTCGTCGCCGCGCGCGTAGCGGCCGTCCAGGGCGCGCCCTAGCTCGGGCGCGACCGGCCGAGGCCGCGAGACGGGCGCCAGCGGCTCGCCCGCGCGGCTCGCGAGCATCCACGCCAGCGCCTGGCGCGCGATGCGGCTCGTCACCGAGTTGCTCACGTCCACGTTGGTGCACACGACGACGCCCAGGCGCTCCTCCTTCAGGAACTGGAGCTGGGTCGCGAAGCCGTAGATCGCGCCGCCGTGGCCGTGGGTCACGCGCCCGTCGAGCTCGCCGATCGCGAAGCCGAGCCCGAAGCCCGTGCGCGCGCCGGGCTCGGCGAACTGGGGTCGCAGCATCTCCGCCAGGCTCTCCGGGCGCAGCACGGGCCCGCCGGGGCCGCGCCCGTCCGCGAACAGCACTGTCAGGAAGCGCGCCAGGTCGTTCACGCTCGCGTACAGGCTCCCGGCCGGCGCCATGCCGAGCTCGAACTCCGGCGCCGCGAACTCGCGGCCGTCGTAGCTCCACATCAGGCCGTGCGCGGCCCGCGCGGCGAGCTCCGCCCTGGGCTCGAAGGCGCTGTCGGCCAGCCCCATCGGCCGCAGCACGGCGCGCTGCATCGCGGCGGCGAAGGGCTCGCCGGCCAGGCGCTCGACCACGGCGCCGACCACGGCGATGCCGGCGTTCGAGTACTTGACGCGCTCCCCGGGCGCGTGGACGAGCTCGGTCCCGTTCAGGCTCGCGACGGTGTCCGCCAGGCTCGGCTCCTCGGGATCGAAGTAGCT
>DASVAP010000067.1:0-5958 GCA_036376275.1 Planctomycetota bacterium
CGGCTCGACGCCCGCGCGCGAGCGCGCCGCCGAGGTCGCGCGCTTCCAGGAGGATCCCGAGCGGCGCCTCTTCCTGCTCAGCCTGAAGGCCGGCGGCACGGGCCTCAACCTGACCGCGGCCGACTACGTGTTCCTGCTCGATCCCTGGTGGAACCCGGCGGTCGAGGCCCAGGCCATCGGACGCTCGCACCGCATCGGCCAGACGCGCAACGTGTTCGCCTACCGCCTGGTGTGCCGCGACACGATCGAGGAGCGCGTGCTCGAGCTGCAGGAGAAGAAGCGCGAGCTCGCCTCGGCCGTGCTGGCGGGCGAGGGCGCGCCGCTGGCCGAGCTCTCGCGCGAGGACCTCGAGCGACTCCTGTCGTGAGCGCGCGGCGCGGGTCCCAGCTCGCCGCGGCGCTGGTGCTGCTCCTCGCCCTGTTCCAGGCGGCGGTGCTGCAGGGCGGCGACCAGCTCCTCGACGACGCCTACATCTTCTTCCGCTACGTCGACAACTGGCTGGCCGGGCACGGCCTCTCCTGGAACCCGGGCGGCGAGCGCGTCGAGGGCTACACGAGCTTCCTGTGGGTGCTGGTCCTGGCCGGACCGCGCGCCCTGGGGGCCGAGCCGGTGGCGCTGGCGCACGCGCTGAACACGCTCTTCTTCGCGGCGCTGGCGCTGCTCGCCCTGCGGCTGCTGACGCGCGCGGCCGGCGGCTTCCGAGCGGTGCTCGCGCTCGGGCCGCTGTGGATCGCGACCAGCGCGCAGCTCGGCGCGGCCGCGCGCAGCGGGATGGAGCTCGTGCTGTTCCTGCTGCTCGCGCTGGGCGCGCTGACCCTGCACCTCTTCCCACCGGCCGGCGCGCGCGGGCGCGTGCTCGGCGGACTCGTCTTCGCGCTGGTGGTGCTGGCGCGGCCCGAGGGGCTGCTCCTGTATCTCGCCTGCGCCGTGGAGGGGCTGTGGCGAGGGCGCGCGGACCGCAGCGCGGCGCTGCGCGCCGAGCTGCCGCGCCTGGCGGGGCTGCTGGTCCTGCTGGTGCCGCACCTCGCCTGGCGCCTCGCCTACTACGGCGAGCTCTTGCCGAACACGTTCCACGCCAAGGTCGCCTTCTCGCTGCCGGGCGTCGCGCGCGGGCTGACGGGCCTGGTGCAGTTTCTGGGGACGTTCCGCGGCGCGGTGCTGGCGCTCGCGCTCGGGCTGTGGGTGCTGGCGCCGCGCACGCGGCTCGGGCACCTGCTGGCGGGGCTCGCGCTGCTGTGGCTCGGCTACTGCGCGCTCTACCTCGGGCTCCCGGACTGGGCCGAGAACTACAACTACACCGTGCTGCTCGATCTCGTGGCCCTGCTCCTGGTCGGCCACGCGCTGGCCGGGCTGGTCGCGGGACGCGCGCCGGGCTGGACGGGCGGCGCTCGGCTGGCCGCGGGTCTGGCGCTGCTCCTCTCGCTGGCCGGCAACCTCTCGGGCGCGCTCGCCAGCCGCGCGCAGCGCGGCGGCTGGCGCGTGACCCTGGCGGACGAGCCGCGCCAGGGCCTGACGGCCGGCTTCGTGGCCATCGGCCGCAAGCTGCGCGAGCTCGCGCCCCCGGGTGCCACGGTCGCGACCGGGGCCTGCGGTGCGATCCCCTACCTCTCGGGCCTGGTCACGATCGACACGCTCGGCCTGAACGACAAGCACATCGCCCGCCAGCCGATCCGCTCGCCCGGTACGGCACCCTTCGGCCACGAGCGCGGGGACGGGGCCTACGTCCTGGCCCAGGCGCCGACCTTCGTGATCATGCTGCCCTTCCCGACCCCCAGCCCCCGGCGCGGCTTCACGGGCTTCGCGCAGACCTTCCGCGACCTTGCGGAGTCGGACGAGTTCAAGCGCCGCTACGAGTTCAAGGCCGTGCCGCTGCCGGACGGGACGTACTTCAACTACTTCGAGCGCCGGGAGTAGGGCAGGGAGCACCAGCGGACCGCGGAGGCGCGGATGGGGACGCGGGTACCCGGGACACCCCCCGAGACCGCCGCTTCCCCGCCCTTCCCCCGGTGCGGAGTCGCGCCCCGGCGCCGCCCAGGCGAGGATGCGCGGCCGCCGATGCCCCCCGCCTCGCCCCCCGCCTCGCCCCCCACCGTGTCCGCGGCCGACTGCGGACGCTCGACCCGCCAGGTGCCGGCCCTGCGGCCCTCGCGCAACGGGCGCTGGCGGGCGCTGGCGCTCGT
This sequence comes from Planctomycetota bacterium, assembly GCA_036376275.1. Classification (GTDB taxonomy): domain Bacteria; phylum Planctomycetota; class UBA1135; order UBA1135; genus JABFRZ01. Next base: position 2,181 of record DASVAP010000067.1, read on the forward strand.
GCTCGTGCACGTGCTGGTGGCGCTGCACGTGGCCCACTGGATGCGCGCGGGCGAAACGCTCTCGCCGCTCGAGCCGTCCGAGGCGATGGAGTTCTTCAAGCACGACCTCGTCAACGCGGGCTTCGTGTTCTTCGGCCTCACGATCTTCTCGACGCTCCTGCTGGGGCGCTGGTTCTGCGGCTGGGCCTGCCACCTGGTGGCGCTGCAGGACCTGTGTCTCGTGCTGCTGAAGCGCGTCGGGATCCGCCCGAAGCCGCTGCGCTCGCGCGCGCTGGGCTTCGTGCCGGCGCTGGCGGCGCTCTACATGTTCGTCTGGCCGCTGGCCTACCGGCTGTGGGTCGGCGACGCGCCGGGGCCCTACCAGGTGGCGCTCACCAAGCAGGACTTCTGGGGCACCTTCCCGCCCTGGCCCGTGGCGCTGCTGACCTTCGCGGTGTGCGGCTTCGCGATCGTGTACTTCCTGGGCGCGAAGGGCTTCTGCACCTACGCCTGCCCCTACGGCGCCTTCTTCGGCTGGGCCGACCGGCTGGCGCTCGGGCGCATCCGCGTGACGGACGCCTGCGAGGGCTGCGGGCACTGCACCGCGACCTGCACCTCGAACGTGATCGTGCACGAGGAGGTGCGCACGCACGGGATGGTGGTCGATCCGGGCTGCATGAAGTGCCTGGACTGCGTCTCGGTGTGCCCCAAGGAGGCGCTCTACTTCGGCTTCGGCCGGCCGGCGCTCGGGCTCGCCGCGCGCGCGGGGCAGCGCGCGAAGGCGAGCGCCTCGTGGCGCGAGGAGGCGGTGCTCGCGCTGGCCTTCGCGCTGGCCTTCCTCGTCTACCGCGGGCTCTACGGCATGATCCCGTTCCTGCTGGCCCTGGGGCTGGCGGGGATCCTGGCGGTGTGCGCGGGGGCCGGGGTCGCGCTGCTCGCGCGGCCGAGCGTGCGCTTCCTCGGAGCCGGCCTGAAGGAGGGCGGCCGGCTCACGCGCGCGGGGCGGATCTTCGCCGGAGTGCTCGCGCTCGGGCTGCTCGTGTCGCTGCACTCGGCCTGGATCCAGTGGTCCTCGCGCCGCGCCGCGCGGGCCTACGACGAGCTGCGCGAGGCGCGCGAGGCCTTCCTGACGGATCCCCGCCTCGTGCTCGAGCCACCCGCCCGCGCGCGGGCCGAGGGGGCCGCCGCCAGCGCGCGCCTGGCCCTGCGCTTCGGCGCCCTGCGGCCGACCGAGGAGCGCGTGCGTCTGGCCTGGCTCGAGCTCTTCGCCGGCTCGCCCGAGGCGTTCGCGCGCGAGCTCGCGGCCGTGTCCGGCGACGCGGCCGATCCGGCGGCGCTGCACTACGACCTGGCGCGCTTCCACGAGGCGCGCGGGCGCCCCGCGGAGGCGGCGCTGGAGCTGGAACGCTCCCTGGCGGCGCGCGCGAGCCCGGCGGTCTTCGACCGGCTGGCCCGGCTGCGGTTCGGCACCGGTCAGGCGGAGGAGGCCCTGGCGACCTTCGAGCGCGCCCTGCAGGCCTTCCCCGACAGCGCCGACCTGCACTTCAACCGGGGGGTCGTCCTGGGGGTCCTCGACCGCCGCGCCGAGGCCCTCGAAGCCTTCCGGAAGGTGACGGAGCTCGCCCCCGAGCGCCTGGACGCCCTGGAGAACCTGGCGGGGCTCCTGGAGAGCCTGGGGCGGTCCGAGGAGGCGCGCGCGCTCGCGCCGCGGATCGAGGCCCTGCGCGGCCCGGGACCCGCTCGCTGAGGAAGGCCCGGAATCAGGCTTTCGGGAACCCCGGCGCTCTCTCTACACTCCGAGGTTCCAGCCCTCCGAGGCCCCACGCTCGCGCGGGGTCCCGGTAGAGCACCCCCCCGGGCCCAAGAAGGAAAGCACCTCGACATGTTCGTGTCCTCCACGCGCGCCAGGCTCGTGGCCATCGGCCTCGGCTCGTCCCTCGCTACCGCCCTGCTCGCCGGAGCGGCCAGCGCCAGCCCCCAGACACCCGACGTGATCGTCTACGACGTCGGTGTCGACGGCGGCGACACCAACGACATCCACTACTGGGGCCAGAGCGCCGGCATCGCCGCGTACTCGATCGCCACCCAGTCCTGCAACGCGGGCACCGGTCAGCTCGACTGGTTCACCGCCGGCGGCAGCACGGCCCACCCCGTGATCGGGCAGAACATGTTCCGCCTCAAGGACGGGCGCTTCGAGCACGTCGGGCAGAGCTGGCTCAAGCACGGCTTCTGCGCCGTGAACGAGGTCGAGGCGCTGTGCGCGCCCTGCCAGTCGACGCCTTGCGACACGCTCGGCGTGGGCTGCGCGGACACCTACTGGGCCACGCTGAACGACGGCGGCAGCGGACAGTCCAAGCGCAACGTCAACGCCACCACCGGCGCCCACGTGCACGGCGGCGGCCCGACGGGTACCGCCACGATCCGCGGCCGCCTGCAGGTCGCGGTGGCGGACATCGACCCGGCCCAGAACCCGGGCGCCGAGTGGTTCATCGAGGGCCACTACATCACCGCCGACGACGCCGAGGCCGGCGTCTCGGCCAACAACGCCTCCTGGCGGCGCGTGAACGTGGTCTCCGTGTCGAACATCGACGGCGGCGGCCCGACCATGCGCGAGGACCCGGCCATCCAGGCCTGGAAGGTCTACACGCCCGGCGTCGAGATCGCGACGATCGCGATCGTCGAGAACGGCGGGGCCAAGACGAACATGTACCTCGGCTTCCGCGTGGTCGACCTCGGCGGCGGCCAGTGGGCCTACGAGTACGCGCTCCAGAACCTGAACTCGGACCAGAGCGCCGGCTCCTACTCGCTGCCGATCCACCCGGACGGGCAGCTCGTCTCGAGCGGCTTCCACGACGTCGCCTACCACAGCGGCGATCCCTACGACGGCACCGACTGGCCGACCGTGCACTCGGGCGGCGAGGTGAGCTGGGCCACGACGCCCTTCAACGTCAACAACAACGCCAACGCGATCCGCTGGGGCACGCTCTACAACTTCCGCATCGTCACCGACGCCCCGCCCGAGCGCGGGACGGTCACGATCGGGCTCTTCAAGCCGGGCCCGAACTCGAGCGTGGACGTGCTGAACGTGTGGGTCCCGACGGGTGAACCGCCCGCACCGCCGGTGCCGGGGATCCCGCGGGCGAGCCAGCACGGCGCGCCCCCGGGCCCGATCGGTGGACCGGTGATCGTCCCGCTGACCGCCGCCCTGCCGCGCAACGGCCAGGCGACGCTGCCGATCCTGGTCGAGGAAACGCCGGCCCTGGTCGGCGAGCCCTGGCAGGCGCGCATCTCCGGCGAGGCCGAGGGCATCCTGCGCAGCGTGGTCTTCGTAAGCTTCGCCGGGGCCTCCGAGGCCCGTCTGGCGGGCATGGACGTGCTGCTCGCGCAGCCCGCCCAGCTCATGCCCGAGGGCGGCCTGGCCATCCCCGACGACTCGAGCCTGATCGGCCGCACCTTCTCGGCCCAGGCCGCGGTGCTCACGGAGGACGGCTGGCGCATGACGAACGCGCTGGACGTCACGATCGCCGGCTCGCGCTAGCGAGAGCCTCCGATCCCACGCGCGGGGAGCGCCGGGTCCGCCCGGCGCTCCCCGCGCTCGTTCCGGGAGCCCCGGCTCCGTCGCGGCGAGGACTCACGTTCACGCGAGCTTCGTGGCGCGAGCCCTTCCAGGAAGAGAGGCCTCCTGACGGGCTCCGAAGGAAGGTCTAGCAGCCCGTTGCGAAAGGCCCGTCGCGAGGCGAAGCGCTCTTCGACGAGGCAAGGCGCGCGACGGGAAGACGGCGCAGGCGGCCTTCCTGGC
>DASVAP010000070.1:0-7400 GCA_036376275.1 Planctomycetota bacterium
CGGACGCCCTCGAGCGCGCGAAGCGCGCGCTCCGGACCGCCTGGCGCCCTTCGAGAGCTCGACCGCACGGGCGCCAGCGGGCCGGACAAGCGGGTCACGGCCGAGGGCGGGGCCCCAGGGGGCGAGCCCCACGCACCAAGCAAAGCACCGCCCCACACGAGCTCGAAGCCCCATCTTTTCTCCTCCTCTCCACCACCCCGCGACCCACTGAACAGCTTTCACCGCCCGTCCCGGCACGTCCGTTCCATCCCGGATACCCTCTCGAGTGGCGCCCGTCCCCGGCGTCCCTCCATGCTCCGCACCCGGCTGCTGGCCGGCCTGGCCGGTCCGATCCTGCTCGCGTTCCCGACCCTGGCGCAGCGTCCGCCGGGCGGGGGCGGTGATCCGGATCCGATCCCGCCCACGATCGTGGGGCAGTTCCCGGTCGTCGCCGTGCCGCGCGGGAACCCGCTGACGCCGGAGAAGGTGCTGCTCGGCAAGGCGCTCTTCTTCGAGGAGCAGCTCTCCTCCGACGACACCGTGGCCTGCGCCACGTGCCACGTCCTCGAGGCCGGCGGCGTCGATCCGCGCCTGGCCGGGCGCGCGCCGGGGAGCGACGGGCGGCTCGGCACCTTCGACGACGAGCTCGGCTCGCCTGGCGTGCGGCGCCAGGACGCTCTCGGGCGCTTCGAGCACGACCCCGTCTTCGGCGTCGAGCGCCAGGTCACGGGCCGCAGCGCGCCGTCGGTGATCAACGCGGCCTTCTTCAACCAGCAGTTCTGGGACTCGCGCGCGGGGCCGGTGTTCCGCGACCTCGACGGCAACGTCGTGCTGGGCGAGCTGGCCTCGCTGGAGAGCCAGGCGGTCGGGCCGCCGCTCTCGGCGGTCGAGATGGCCCACGCCGGGCGCGACTGGCGCGCGCTCACCGCCAAGCTGGCGCGCGTGCGCCCGCTGGAGCTGGCCAGCGACCTGCCGGTGCCCCTGGCGCAGTTCGTGGCCGGCACCAGCGACTACCGCGCGCTCTTCGAGCGCGTGTTCGGCAGCGCGGAGATCACGCGCGAGCGCATCGCCATGGCCATCGCGAGCTACGAGCGCACGCTCGTCTCCGACGGCTCGCCCTTCGACCTCGGCACGCTCACCCCGCGCCAGCAGCTCGGCCTGGAGGCCTTCCTGGAGCGCGGCACCTGCGCCCAGTGCCACACCGCCGAGAACGGGCTCTTCACCGACGGGAAGATGGACAACGTCCACCTCCCGGGGCACGACCGCGCCGTGAAGAATCCCGGGCTGCGCAACCTCGCCCCGCGCCCGCGCTTCATGAGCAGCGGCCAGTTCGCGAGCATGGCCGAGGTCCTGCAGCACTACGAGGACATCGGGGCGCTGACGCCGTTGCCGGGCGACCTCGAGGCCCTGGAGGACTTCCTGCTCGGCGGCCTGACCGATCCGCGCGTCGTGGCCGGCCTGCCGCCCTTCGATCGGCCGACGCTCTTCAGCGAGCGCGTCCCGTCCGGCGCCAACCTGTACGGCGCCTCCAGCCCCGGCAGCGGCGGCGTGCACCCGCGCATGCTGGCCGACGCGCCGCCGTACCTCGGCAACCCGGAGTTCCAGCTCGGCCTGGGCGCGGCGCGCGGCGCAACGCTGGCCGCGCTGCTCGTCTCGCCGCAGCGCGCCGCGCCGGGCGCGATGCTGCTCGGCGTCCCGCTGGCCGTCGATCTGGCCAGCGCGCACCAGAAGCTCCTGCCCGTCTCGCGCGCCGGAGCAGGCCAGGGGACCGCGACCCACCGCCTGGCGCTCCCGTCCAGCACGGCCGCGCTGGGGCGACGCTTCCACGCGCAGTGGATCGTGCTCGACCCGGGCGCTCCGCGCGGGCTCGCCGCGACGCGGGGGGCGGAGCTCGAGCTCTTCGCGCGGCCCTGAGGCGGGGAGGAAGGACCTCGGAGGTGACGGCGGTGCGCGGAGGGCGTCTCCTCCGCGGTCGGCTCGCGCCTCCCCCGGCGCTACCCTCCCGCTCCATGAGCTCCACCCGCGATCCCTACCGCGCCTTCGCCGGCGTCTACGACCAGGACGTGCAGGTCGAGATCCCGCGCGCCTTCTTCCGCACCCTGCGGCCGCTGATCCGCGCGCACCGCGTCGGGCCGCCGATCCTGGACCTGGGCTGTGGCTCGGGCCTGCTCACGGCCGAGCTGGCGCGGGCCGGGGCGCGCGTCGTCGGCGTGGACGCCTCGCGCGAGATGCTGGACCTCGCGCGCGAGCGCTGCGCGCCGCTCGGCCGCTCGGTGCGGCTCGTGCACGCGCGTCTGGAGCACCTGGAGCTGCACCGGCCGGCGCGGCTCGCGCTCGCCTGCCAGGACGTGGTCAACCACCTGCCGAGCCTGAGCACCGTGCGGCGCGCCTTCGCCGCCGTGCGTCGCGCGCTCCAGCCCGGCGGGCTGTTCCTGTTCGACACGATCACCGCCTACTGCTTCCGGACCTACTGGACCGACAACACGCACCTGCTCGAGGGCCCGCTGGGTGACGTGCTGATGAGCTGCACGTGGGATCCGGAGCGGCGCCGCGGCAGCGCACACATCGTCGGCTACGCGCGCCGGGCCGACGGTGCCTACGCGCGCCACGCGACCGTGCTGCACGAGCACCTCTACTCGGACGCCGAGCTCGGCGCCGCCCTGCGGGCCGCGGGCTTCACCGCGCTCCGCGCCCGTCCCTGGAGCCCCTGGCGCGCCCAGGACGCCGAGGCCCGCCGCCACCGGCGCCTGTGGTGCGCCGCGGTGGCCCCGCTCGACCCCGAGGACGAGCGCCGCCTGCGCGCCCTCGGCTTCCGGCCCGCGAGGTGATGGATCCTCCTTCAGCGGCTGAGCAAGAATCAGAAGGGCGCGCGAGGATCGCGCGCCAAGGCCAATCCAGAGAGGCTGGCAGAACGCCTCGGCCTTCGGCCAGGGCATTTCTGCTCAGACTCTCAGTCCGCCCCGCGCTCGAACCAGACGCGGCAGCGCTCGATGCGATCGAGCGTCCCGAGCAGGAGCAGCTGATCGCCCGGCAGGACCAGGTCCTCGCCGGAGGGCAGGATGCGGCGCTCGAGGCCGCGGCGGATGCCGACCACCTGGACGCCGAAGCGGCGGATCAGGTCGAGCTCCGCCAGGCTCTGCCCGCCGTGGGCGTTCGTCTCGGGGACGCGCACGGTCTCGTTCGTGAGCTCGGCGAAGGAAGGTGCCGTGGCCGGCGTCGTGGCGCTGGCCAGCAGGAAGCGCTCGGCGTTGCCGAGCTGCTCGCTGGTCCCCAGCAGGAGCAGGCGGTCGCCCGGGAAGAGTCGCTCGTCGGCCGAGGGGTTCGTGAGCACGAGCCCCTGCCGGTCGATGCCGACGATCGAGACGCCGGTCTGCTTGCGCAGCGCGATCTCCTTGATCGGGCGACCGGCGTGGGCGCACGAGGCCGGCAGGACGACCTCGTCGATCTCGAGCTTCCATTCCTCGGGCTGCTCGAGGATCGCCAGGGACAGCCCGGCCGCCTGGGCCGTGCTGGAAGCGCTGCGCAGCTGTAGCCCGAGCTCCTGCTCGACCCGGTCGTGCCAGCGCAGGAGGCGCGGAGTGAGGGCCAGGGCCGCGATCGCGATCACGAGCACGACGAACAGCACCTGCTGGCCGGTGAAGCCCGTGAGCGGCAGGAGACCCACCAGCCACAGGATCAGCATCAGCACCACGACGCCCCGCAGCGCGGCCTGCACCAGGGGGCGCAGCGTGTCCCGCCGCGGGCTCGAGGCGGTGGCGCTGGAGGCCAGCTCGCGGGCCAGCTGCCCGGTCGTGCGCCACAGCGCCACCAGCGGCGCGATCAGGGCCACGCCCAGCGCGATCAGGAACCACACGCGCAACCCGCCCGGGATGGCCCAGTCGCTCCCCAGCCGGCGCTCCAGCGCGGCGCGGACGGGGCGCGCCAGCAGGAGCAGCGCGCTCAGCGCGAGGAGGTACAGCACCAGGCGCCCCAGGCTCGGACCGATCAGCTTCCAGATGCGCGCCTGGTGCCCGTACAGCCGGCTCAGCCAGTCGTGGTAGAAGGCCAGGCCCTCGCGGTGGAAGCGCGGCGCGCGCGCGACGAGCGCGCTCGCCACCGGCTGCGAGAAGCGCGTCAGCACCGGCGCCGCCAGCGACGTGCACAGGCACACGCCCACGGCGACGGCCTGGAACGAGGCCGGCATCGCGCCCGACTCGACCCCGATCTGCGCCATGATCAGCGAGAACTCGCCGATGGGCGTGAGCACCAGCCCGGCGCGCAGCGCCTCGCGGTCGGTGTTGCCGACCGCCATCAGCCCGATCGCGCAGGCCAGCGGACGGAGCACGAGCGCCAGCAGCGTGACGGCCAGGATCATCGGCCAGGCGGCCGGCAGGAGGCTCACGTCGACGAGCATGCCGATGGCGACGAAGAAGACCGCCCCGAAGACCTGCTTGAAGGCCTCGAAGGCGCGCTCGATCTCCGGGCGATCGCGCGTGCCGGCCACGACGACGCCCAGCACGAAGGCGCTCAGGGCCATGGAGTAGCCGGCCAGCGTGGCGGCCCAGGCGGACGAGAGCACGATCCCGACCAGGAGCAGGGTGCGCAGCTCGCCGCTGCCCGCGCCGCTGCGCACGAGCTTGGGCACGAAGAGCAGCGCCACGAGCAGCAGGAGCACGATGAAGGCACCCATGCGCCACAGCGTCGGCACGAGCGCCGCGCCGCCCTGGGGCCCGCCCAGCTCGACGATCGACGTCAGCAGCGTGAGCATGACCACCGCGACGACGTCCTCGAGCACGGTGATGCCCAGCGCGAGCTGGCCGGAGCGCTCGTGCGACTCGCCCAGCTCCTCCAGGACCTTGGCGATGATGGCCGAGCTCGAGACCATCAGCGTGCCGGCCAGGAACAGCCCCTGCGTCGGGCTCCAGTCGACCGCCGCCGCGAACAGGCGCGCCCCGCTCAGCACCAGGAAGGCCCCGATCACCGTGGCCAGGACGACGGGCAGGCCCAGGCGCTGCATGCGCCCGAAGCTGAAGCCCAGCCCGACCGAGAAGATCAGGAACACCAGCCCGAGCTGGGCCAGCGTGTGCACGCGCGACAGGTCGCTGACCAGCACCAGCGGCGTGTAGGGCCCGATGATGATGCCCGCCACCAGGTATCCGACCACGGCCGAGAGGTGCAGGCGGCGGCAGATCCAGCCGACCACGCCCGCGATCATCAGCACGACCGCCAGGTCCTTGATGAAGAGGACGTCCTGCACCGTGGGCGGACTCTAGCCGATCGCAGATCGGCTACGGATTCCGCCGTCAGCGCGACCGCCGCAGTTCGCCGGGCGGGCGCAAGCCCGCACGGCGATCCGCGGCGCGCTTCCGGGACGGGCTCACCGATCGTCAGATCGGCTACGGATTCCGCCGTCAGCGTGACCGCACCGGTTCTCCGGGCGGGCGCGAGCCCGCCCGGTGATCCGGTGCGCCGGTTCCCCGCCAGACTCCTGCGCGTCCCCCAGCCCGAGCCCCGGCCGCCCGCCGCGGGAGAGCGCGGCGGCGGCCGGAAGACCTGGTAGATTCGCGCCCCAGCCACCGGACGTCTCGATGGCGGCGCGAGGCCCGTCGCGACCGTAGGGCGTCCCCGGCGCGGGTCCACGGACCCGCTCCGGGCCCCGCCCCGCCGCACACCACCGACCCATGTCCACCGAGCTCCCGATCCTCGAGTTCGTCCTGACGAACTACCGCAACTTCAACGCGCGCCAGACGCGCGACGCGCTGGTCGCCTACTGGAAGCACGTCCAGGGCGGCGGGCGCATGTACTGGGCCATGGCCGGGGCGATGAGCTCGGCGCAGCTCGGCATCACGCTCGCGCCCGCGATCCGCGCGGGGCTCGTGCACGGGCTCTCGGTCACGGGCGCGAACCTCGAGGAGTCGCTCTTCCGCCTCGTCGCGCACCACGGCTACAAGGACTTCCCGGACTACCGCTACCTCACGAAGGGCGACGACACGCGCATCCTCCAGGAGCGCATGCGGCGCGTGACCGACACCTCGATCCCGGAGGACGAGGCCTTCCGCGCGGTCGAGAAGATCATCGTGCCGATGTGGAAGCGCGCCACCGAGCGCGGCGAGCGGCGCTTCTGGCACGAGTACTTCTACGAGCTGATCCAGGCCGTGCCGAAGGCGAGCCAGGAGGGCGACCCCGAGCAGTGCTGGCTGCTGGCCGCGGCGCGCCAGCGCCTGCCGCTGGTGGTGCCCGGCCACGAGGACTCGACCTTCGGCAACATCTTCGCCTCCTACGTGCGCACGGCCGAGTGCAGCGCGTCGATCGTGAAGTCGGGCATCGAGTACATGGCGGACTTCTACGACCGCTACCAGGAGCTCTCGGCCGGCCAGGGCCTCGGCTTCTTCCAGATCGGCGGCGGCATCGCCGGTGACTTCCCGATCTGCGTCGTGCCCTCGATCAAGTACGACCTGCAGCAGCCGGTGAAGCCCTGGGCCTACTTCTGCCAGATCAGCGACTCGACCACCTCCTACGGCAGCTACTCGGGCGCAACGCCCAACGAGAAGATCACCTGGGACAAGCTGACCGAGACGACGCCCATGTTCGTGATCGAGTCCGACGCGACCCTCGTGGCCCCGCTGATCCTGCGCGCGCTGCTCGAGTGCCAGCAGCACCCGGCCGCCGCGAATGCGCTGATCGCGAAGCACGTGGGCTGAGCGGAGTCCTGCGGAGCAGCCCCATGCCGAAGATGCCCTCCTACGCCAGCTTCGACCTCTACCTCGCGGCCCAGTCGGCCCGCAACCGCCCGCTGATCCGCGCCCTGCGGACGCTGGTGAAGCGCGTCGCGCCCGGGCTGGAAGAGGCGGTCAAGTGGGGCAATGGCTGCTGGGTGAAGGGCAAGGAGCCCATCGCCTACGTCTACTCGGCCCCCGACCACGTGCACTTCGGGTTCGTGTGCGGTGCGTTGCTCTCCGATCCGCGCGGGCTCCTGGAGGGCGAAGGCGCCTACATCCGGCACGTCAAGGTGCGCAAGTCCTCCGACATCGACGCGCGCGCCTTCGGGGCGCTCCTGCGCCAGGCGCTGCGCTGGGACCGCACGTCGGCGACCGCGGCCAGGCGTCCTGTGCGTGCCCGCAGCCGCGCCGCGCCGAAGCGCCGGGTCCGCGCGGCCCGGCACGCGTGAGCGACGCAGGCGAGGTCCGGATGGGATTCCCGGAGGGCATCCGGGCCGTTCGGTTCCGGCACCGGCGAGGCCTCCCGGCCGCAGGCTAGACTCGTGGGCGGAGGCGAGGACGATGGAGCAGGAGCGCATCGAGCAGGAGGTCGGGGACGCGGTCGCGGTCGTCTGTCCCTGGTGCGGGAAGCACCTGCGGGCGCCGGCCAGGGCGCGCGGCCGCAGGCTCACCTGCCCGGGCTGCGGGGAGCGCATGGAGGTCCCGGCGGAAGAGGTCGAGCCG
>DASVAP010000073.1:0-17203 GCA_036376275.1 Planctomycetota bacterium
GTGGCACGGCCCCGGCCAGACCTTGCCGACGGCCGGCGCGCCGGTCGCGTCCGCGACGAAGCAGCCCTGCGCCAGGCCCTCGGCGGCGAGCTCGCTCTCGACGGCGATGCCCGGGTCGAGGATCGCCACGCTGCGGAAGCCGGCCGCGCGCAGCTCGGAGGTGAGCGCGGGCAGATCCGGGAACGTCTCCGTGTTCGTCGTGAACACGCGGAAGCGGTCCATGTAGTCGATGTCGAGCCATAGCGCGTCGCAGGGGATCCCGCGCCGGCGGAACTCGGCCGCCAGGGTGCGTACCTCCTCGGCCGAGAGGTACGACCAGCGGCACTGGTGGTAGCCGAGGGCCCACAGCGGCGGCATCGGCATCCGCCCGATCAGCGCCGCGAGCGCGCCCAGGACCGCGCGCGGGTGCGCGCCCTCGAGGCGGTAGAGGTCGAAGGGCTCGGCCTCGAAGGCGACGGTGAACGCGCGCTCGCCGCCGGGCCCGGAGCCGCAGGCCAGCGACCCGCGCCGCACCGAGTCCGCCACCCAGCCCTCGGCCGTGCCGTCCGGCAGCAGCGCCAGCACGAAGGGGTGCGACTGGTAGAGCGCGTCGCGCGTGTCGTCGTACTCGAAGGCGTCCGTGTTCCAGAAGCGCAGCGCGCGCGCGCCGAGCTCGAGCGGCCCGGCGTGCTCGCCGGCGCCGTAGAGCGAGGTCCCGGGCGGGAAGACGAGCCGCGCGGCGAAGGTGCCCTCGCGCTCCGTGCACTCCGGTGCGCGCCCGCCGGGCTCGGCGCGCGCCGTGGCGGCCGGCACGCGCGGCAGCGCGAACCCGCTGCGGGCCGGGGCGGGTGTCCCGTCGACCATCGCGAAGCGCGTGACGCGCGCGGCGCCCTCCAGGGTCACCGCGAAGGCCTCGCAGGCGAGCGCGCGTCCGGGAGCGCTCACCGCGGCTGGATCTCGACCTCGCACGTCGTCCAGCCGGTGCCGGCCGGGAAGGCGAGCGCGAGCCCGCCCTCGCCCAGGGCCGCGCCCCGGATCGCGACCGCGAAGTCGCAGGCGAAGGGCACGAGCGAGCGCGAGCCGGCCGGACCGGCGAAGGTCCAGGTGAGGCCCGCGGCCGTGACCTCCTGGCCGATCAGGCGCACGGCGCGGCTGGGCTCGCCGCGCACGGGATCGCTGGCGAGGCGCAGGCTCGGGCCCTCCAGCACGCGCGCCTCGAAGGCCAGCGTCGAGCCGTCGACGCGCACGAGCTTGCGCGGCACGACCGCGCCCGAGGGTCGCAGCCAGCCCGACCCGTCGAGCAGGCGCGTGAGCGGCGGCAGGACCGGCGCGAAGCCGAGCTCGAGGGCCGGGCCCTCGCCCTGCTCGAGCTCGATCCCGATCACGGTCGCGCCCGCCTCGCGGCGCCGGTAGAGGCGCACGTCGAGGCGGGTCGCGCCGATGCGCAGGCCCTCGAGACGCGCCTCGTCCCACTCCGCCGGCAGCGTCGGGCGGAAGGTCACGCGCCCCTCGCGCGCGCTCGGATCGACGCCGAACAGCCCCAGCACGGTCGATTCCATCAGCGCGGCCGAGGAGAAGATCTGGTGCGGCACGCCACGGCGCGGGATCGCGGCGCGCTCGCCCTCCAGGTGCTCCTCGACGAAGCCCAGGCCGCCGAGGTGCGTCAGGGCGACCTGCGAGAACAGCACCTGGTGCGCCGCCGTCGCGTGCCCGTGGGCGAAGAAGGCCAGCGTCGCGAAGTTCGTCAGGTACGGGAAGACCGCGCCGTGGTTGTAGTGGCGCGGGTCGTAGAAGGGCGCGTCGGTCGCGAACATGCGCGCGCCCCAGTCGCTCATCACGCTCGGCCGGTTGAGGGCCTGCACCGAGGCCCAGGCGCGCGCGCGCTCGCCCAGGCCGCGCGAGAGCGGGTAGGCGAGGTAGACCGAGAGCTCGTCGCAGCGCTCGCCGCCCTTCAGCAGCGCGAAGCCGTAGTGGCCGCGCTCCTCGCTCCAGAAGGCCTCGAAGCCGGCGCGCGCACGCTCCTCCAGCGCCCGGAAGGGGGCCGGGTCCTCGCCCACCGCCTGGGCCAGGCGCTGCCCGGCGCCGAGGGCCGCGATCCACGCGCCCTGCAGGAAGACCTCGCTCTCGATCTTGGCCGAGAGCGGGCCGGCCTCGACCGCGGCGATGCCTGCGCGCGAGTTCGCGAGACGCCCCTCGGCGTCGAGCGAGCGCGCGCACCATTCCAGCGCCCGCTTCGCGTTCGGCCACAGCTCGCGCGCCAGCTCGAGGTCGCCCGAGAAGCGCAGGTAGAGGTCCAGCGCGGACACGAAGTCCGCGCTGTTCATGCCCTTGTAGTAGGCGTAGGGGTAGTCCTCGAGCCAGCGGCAGAGCTTGGCCGAGAGCGTCAGCTCGTGCATCAGCTTGCCGTCGGCGCGCTGGTGCAGCGCCGCGAAGCGCAGCACGTCGCGCACCGACTCGAAGTCGCCCGCGGCCGAGAGCGCGCGCGAGGCCGCCAGCGCGTCGCCGTCGAAGAACCAGCCGTAGCCCGGGCGCTCGCCGTGTCCGCTCGGCGCGAGGCCCGCCACCAGGCCGCGCCCCAGGCCGTCGACGCGCGTCCAGGCGCGCTCGATCGCGATCCCGGCCCACTGGAAGGACTGGTCGAGCGCGGGGTGCGGCGTGGCCAGGGCCAGCAGCTTCGCCTGGTGCGCGCGCCAGTGGGCGCGCACGGCCTCGCGCTCGATCGAGAAGTCCGAGACCAGCCGGAACCACAGCTCGCGCGTGGCCGCGATCGCCTGCTGGGCGCGCGCGAAGCCGGTGGCGGCCTCCTCGGCGCCGCGCCGCGCGCCCTCGCTGAGCGGCGCGGGCACGACCTCGGCCCCGGCGATGGCCAGCACCGCGCTCGAACCGCCGGCCGGCAGCGGGATGCGGATCGCCACCGGTCCGGCCGGCAGGGCGTGGTCGCTGTCCTCGACCACCACCAGCGACTCCGTGGCCCCGATCAGCACCGCGAAGCGCCCGAGCTCCTCGGTCAGGGCGAAGGCGCGCGTGACCGGGTCGATGCGCGCGAGCTGCCCGCCCATCCCGGCCGGCCACATGGGGCGGAAATCGCAGCGGAAGCGCACGTCGAGCTCGAGCGGCTCGGAGCTGTCGAGCGCGAAGCCGAAGGCCAGGCCCGGACGCTCGCGGCAGGCGAAGATCTCGGTGCGCAGCTGCACTCCCGCGCCCTTCCACACCAGGCGCAGCTCGCCCGGCAGGACCGTCATCTCGCGCTCCGGCAGGTCCACCGGCCGTCCGCCGGCGTGCAGCTCGAAGCGCAGCCCCGAGAGCACCTTCAGGGGCCAGAACCAGCACTCGAAGGGCCCATCCTCGCGCCCGAACAGGGCGATGCGCTCGCCCGTGACCTCGACGAAGCGCGCCGGGTCGACCGGAGCCGAGAGGGAGGGGAGCTCGCGCGTGCGCGGGGCCTTCTCGGTGTGGGGCATGGGGCGCCAGGCTACCAGGCGCGGGGGCCGGACGCTCCTCCGGCCCGGGTCGCCCGGCGCCGAGCTGCGACACAACCGTCACCTCGCCGCGCCCGCGCCGCGGAGCGGCGCCGCCTACCATGGACCCGTGCACGCCTGTCCGAGCGACGCGGAGCTGGAGCGGCTTGCCGGCGCGCCGGGCGCGCTCCCGCCCGAGGTCGAGGCGCACCTGGAGGCGTGCCGCGCCTGCCGCGAGGGGCTGGCCGAGGCGCGCCGTGATTCGGCACTGCTGGCCGAGCTGCGCGCGGCCGTGCGCCCGGCGGCCGGGCCGCCGCAGATCCCGGGCTACCGCCTGGGGGCGGAGCTCGGGCGCGGCGGGCAGGGCGTCGTGTACCGCGCCGAGCAGCTCGCCACCGGCCGCGAGGTGGCGCTCAAGCTGCTGGGCGGGCGCACGGCCAGCACGGCCCGCGAGCGGCGCCGCTTCGAGCGCGAGATCGAGCTGGGGGCGCGCCTGGCGCACCCTGGCATCGTCACGGTCTTCGACGGCGGCGTGAGCGACGGCACGCCCTGGTGCGCGATGGAGCTGGTCGAGGGCGAGACGCTCGAGGCCCACCTGGCCCGCACCCGGCCCGCCCTGGCGCGCAGGCTGGCGCTGTTCCTCGAGCTGTGCACGGCGGTGGCCCACGCGCACCGCTCGGGCGTCCTGCACCGCGACCTCAAGCCCTCCAACGTGCGCGTCGACGCCGCGGGGAGGGTGCGCGTGCTGGACTTCGGCACGGCCCTGGCCTTCGAGGGCGGCGCGACGCGGCGGCGCCTGACGGCCCCGGGCGAGTTCGTCGGCACGCTGGCCTACGCCTCGCCCGAGTCCATCGCCGAGGGCTCGGAGGCCTGCGACGCGCGCGCCGACGTCTACTCGCTCGGCGTCGTGCTGTACGAGCTCGTCACCGGCGCCCTGCCGATCGACGTGCGCGGCAGCCTGGCGCAGGTGGTCGCGCGCGTCACGCAGGCCGAGCCCGTCCCCGCGCGCCGGCGCGTGCCGGGTCTCGCGCGCGGGCTCGCGGCGATCCTGGCGCGGGCCCTGGCCAAGGAGCCGGCGCGCCGCTACGCCTCGGTCGAGGCCCTGGCGCGCGACGTCGAGGCCTTCCGCGCGCACCGGCCGCTGGAGGCGCGCCCGGCGGGGCCGCTCGCCGTGCTGGCCCTGGCCCTGCGGCGCCACTGGCGCGCGGCCGGGATCACGGCCGCGGTGCTGGTGGCGGGCGCGTTCCTGGCCGGCGACGCGCTGCGCGCGCGCCTCGCGGCCGGGCGCGAGCGCGACCGGGCCGCGCTGGTGCGCACGGTGTTCGAGGACGTGCTCGCCGCCGCCGCGCCGCAGCGCATGGGTGGCGACGCGCCGCTGCGCGACGTGCTGGCCCTGGCGGCGGCCGAGATCGAGCGCGAGCTCGCCGGCGCGCCCGACGTGCAGGCGGCGGTGCGCTTCACGATCGGCGACACCTACCGGCGCCTCCTGATGCCGCGCGAGGCCGCCGAGCACCTGCGCGCGGCCCTGGCGCGCCACCGCGAGGCCGGGACGGACGGGCTGGAGCTCGCGCGCTGCCTCGACGCCCTCGGCGCCGCGCTGTCCGAGCTCGGCAGCGCCGAGGCGATCCCGCTGCAGGAGGAGGCCCTGGCGCTGCGCCGCGCGGAGCTCCCGGCCGGCGACCCGCTCGTCGCCGCCAGCCAGCGCGCCCTGGCCGTGGCCCTGCTCGCGCAGCCGCGCGACGTCGACGTCGAGCGCGCGCGCGCGCTGCTCGGCGCCGCGCTGGAGAGTCTCGAGCGCGTCCACGGCGCGCAGCACGCCGAGGTGGCCGAGACGGAGCTCGCCCTGTGGCGCGTGGAGCGGGGCGACGGACCGGCGGACGAGGCGCGCCTCCTGCGCGCGCTGGCGATCCTCGAGCGTCCGGAGAACGCGCGCGACCCGCGGCGCCTGGTGGCCCTGACCGAGCTCTCGCTGCTGCGCCAGGTCCAGGGACGCCTCGACGAGGCCGAGCGGCTGCTGGCGCGGGTCGAGGAGCTGGCCCAGGAGCTCTACGGCGACGAGCTGGCCACCGACCTCCTGCGGCGCCAGGCCAACCTGCGCTTCGCGCGCGGCGACCTGCGCGCGGCCGAGGAGCTGACGCGCCGCGCGCTGGTGGCCGAGCTGCGCGCCTGGGGCCGGCGCCGCCCGGACGAGACGGCCACGCTGGCGGACGTCGCCGCGCGCCTCGAGAGCGCCCAGTGGCCCGCGAGCCTGCCGCCCTACGTCGAGGCCTTCCGGCACCTGCGGCGCTTCGAGGGCGACGGGGCCTACGAGCTGGCCGGCTGGATGAACGGGATCGTCGTCACGCTGGCGCCGGTCGGACGGCACGCGGAGAGCGAGGTGCTGCTCGAGGAGGCGCTCAACATCCGCTGCCGCGCCTGGGGCTCGGACTGCCCGATCCGCCAGCGCACCCTGGAGCTCCTGGCGGAGGCGCGCGTGGCGGCCGGGCGCGCCGGCGAGGCGCGCTCGCCGCTGGAGGAGAGCATCGCCATCGCCGAGCGCCGCGGCGAGCCCGGCTCGGCCGCCCACGCGCGAGCGCTGCTGGCGGGCACGAGCGAGGCGGAGCGCCCGTGACCGGCACGCGCGCGACCCTGCTCGAGCGCGTGCGCGACCCGCGCGACCGCGAGGCCTGGGACGAGTTCTTCGCGCTGTACGCGCCGCTCCTCGAGGGCTACGCGCGCGCCTCGGGCCTGGCGCGCAACGACGCCGAGGAGGTGCGCGACCAGTGCCTGGAGGTGCTGGCGCGCAAGCTGCCGGAGTTCGAGTACGAGCGCGCGCGCGGCTCGTTCCAGGCCTGGCTGCACCGCATGGCGCGCGGCAAGGTGATCGACCTCCTGCGCGCGCGCAAGGTGCGCAAGTGCGAGTCGGTCGCGCTCGAGCGCCTGGACGCCCCGGAGCCTGGCCCGGACGAGCACTGGGAGCGCGAGTGGCGCGCCGAGCACCTGCGCTACGCGCTCTCCCTCGTGCGCCGCGACGAGCCGGAGGAGCGCTTCCGCGCCTTCGAGCTGCTGCTGGTCGAGGGGCTCTCGGTGGCCGAGGTCGCCGAGCGCACGGGACTGCAGGCGACGCAGATCTACAAGCTCAAGGCGGCGCTGCTGAAGAAGGTGCGGGCGGTGCTGGAGCGCCTGGGGACGGGCGCCTAGCTGCGCCGCAGGATCACGTCCGCCATCGTCGGAGCCACGACGTAGCTCCCACCGGCGGCCGCGCGCTGCGCCCACTCGGCGCTCCAGGCGTCCAGCTCGGCGCGCGACATCAGGCCGCGCTCCACGACGCGCGGGAGGTAGCTGCGGAAGAACTCCTCGAGCCAGCGCCACTCGGGCGAGCCCACGCCCCCCAGGCGCGCGCGCGGGCGCAGGTGCTCGAGCGTGAAGCCGGCGCGCGGCGCGAGGGCCGGCACCTCGGCGGCGAAGCTGATCGTGGCCCCGCCCGCCTTCCAGCTCGCGAGGCAGGCCTCGACGGCGCGCGCGAAGGCCGGACCGTGGGGCAGGAGCTGCATCGCGCCCCAGTCGAGGTACTCCTGCAGGAGCAGCCGGCCGCCCGGGCGCAGCGCGCGCGCCACGCGCTCGAGGACGGGCAGCGGATCGGCCAGCCAGCAGAAGAGCCAGCGCGCGTAGGCGGCATCCAGGCTCGCGGCGGGAAGCGCGAGGGCCTCGACACCGCTCTCGAGCGGCTCGACCTGCGCGAGGCCGAGGCGCGCGCACTCCTGGCGCAGCGTGGCGAGGAAGCGCGCGCTCTGGTCGCAGGCCACGACGCGCCCCGTGGGCCCGACGCGCTGCGCCAGCTCGATCGTCGTCAGCCCGGGCCCGCAGCCCAGGTCGAGCACGCGCGCCCCGGCGCAGAGGTCGGCGCGCTCGAGCAGCTCGTGCAGCGGGCCGAGCCAGGCCTGGTGCTGGAAGCGCAGGCGCTCGAGCTCGACCGGATCGGTGCCGAGCAGGTACTCGTCGGTCTCGCGGGCGGCGGCGGCGGAGCTCATCGCGGCCAGGGTAGCCCCCCGCGCTCCGCGCCCGCCTCCGCTTTCGACCGCGGGAATCCGCCCAACACGCTCGATACCGTCCGGCCGGCCGTCAGCGCTCCGTCGCGAGGGTCGCCAGCAGCTCGCGCAAGGCCGGGGCGACGTTGGCGGCGATGTGCTCGTGCCCGCGCGCGTTCGGGTGGATGCCGTCGTCGAGCATCCGCGCGGGGTCGCCGCCCGCGCCGGCCATGAAGGAGGGCACGAAGGCGCAGTCGATCTCCCCGGCGAGGCGCGGGTAGAGCGCCTCGAAGGCGCCCACGTAGTCGGCCCCCAGCGAGGGCGGCAGGCGCACGCCGAGCAGCAGCACGCGCGCGCCGGCGGCCCGGGAGCGGGTGACGATCTCGCGCAGGCGCGCCTCGATCTCCCCCACCGGCTGCCCGCGCAGGCCGTCGTTGCCGCCGAGCTCGAGCACGAGCACGTCCGGCGCCTGCTTCAGGAGCCAGTCGAGCCGCCGCAGCCCGCCGGCGCTCGTGTCGCCGCTGACGCCGGCGTTGACGAGCCGGAAGGGCAATCCCTCCGCGGCCAGCGTGCGCTGGAGCACCGCCGGGAAGGCCTGCGAGGGCTCGAGGTGCAGCCCGGCGGCGATGCTGTCGCCGAGGACGACGACCAGCGGGGCGTCGTCCGGGACCTCCGGGTCGCCGCCCACGGGGCGTGCGTCGTCGGCGGGACGCGCCAGGGCCTCCGGCGCGAGGCCGAGCTCGCGCCGCGGCTCGGGCTCGGCACTCCCGCCACAGGCCGCGAGCGCGACCAGGAGGCCCGTCAGCAGGCGAGGGATGCCGGAGCGCATGCGCCCAGCACTGTAGCCCGCCGCGCGATCCCCTTCCGCCCGGGCGCGCGCTGGAATCCGCTTCCGCCCGCGCGCCGTATCGTTCATCGTCCGCGCACCATGAACGCCCTCGAATGCCGCGCGCTCGTCAAGGAGCTGCAGAGCGGCCCCCACACCCTGCGGGTCCTGGCCGGGATCGACCTGGCCGTCGCGCCGGGCGAGTTCGTGGCGATCCTCGGGCCCTCCGGGAGCGGCAAGACGACCCTGCTCGGCCTCCTGGCGGGCCTCGACCGGCCGAGCGCGGGCGAGGTGCACCTGGAAGGGCGCCGGATCGACGCGCTCTCCGAGGACGAGCTGGCGCGCCTGCGGCGCGGGCGCGTGGGCTTCGTGTTCCAGTCGTTCCAGCTCCTCGCCAACCTGACGGCGCTCGAGAACGTGCTGCTGCCGCTGGAGCTGGCGGGCGTGTCGCGCGCCAAGGAGAAGGCCGAGGAGCTGCTGGCCGAGGTCGGCCTCGGCGAGCGCCTGCACCACTACCCGCCGCAGCTCTCGGGCGGCGAGCAGCAGCGCGTGGCCCTGGCGCGCGCCTTCGCCGGCGAGCCGGGCGTGCTCTTCGCGGACGAGCCGACGGGCAATCTCGACGCCGAGACCGGTGCGCGCATCCTGGCGCTGATCGAGCGCCTGCGCGAGAAGCGCGGGACGACGCTGGTGCTGGTCACGCACGATCCGGAGGTGGCAGGCAAGGCGGACCGCAGGGTGCACCTGCGGGCGGGGAAGGTGGAGCGGATCGAGGGGGCTGGCGTAGCGTGAGGGAGGGCAGCGGGAGCGAGAGAGCCGGGCCGGAGCCCGGCGCTCCGTGGGGGCGGCGATGAGAGGGGTCGGGGTCGTGCTGCGCGCGGCGCGGCGCGAGTCACGCGGCGCGCGCGGGCGCCTCGTCTTCTTCACGGGGTGTCTCGCGCTCGGCGCGATGGCCGTGGTCGGCGTCGCGGGCCTGGTGGACTCGGTGCGCGCGGCGATCGCGTTGCAGTCGCAGGAGCTGCTCGGAGCCGACGTGTGGATCCGCTCGCGCCGGGCCCTGCCGGAGGAGCTCGAGCGGGAGCTCGCCGCCGCCCGCGCCGCCGGAGCGCGCCAGGCGGACGTGCGTCTGGCGCAGACCATGGCGCGCGCCACGGCCACGGACGCGAGCCGGCTGGTCGAGCTCAAGGCCGTCGGGCCCGGCTTCCCGTTCCACGGCACGCTCGTGCTCGAGCCACCGGGCACGCTCGACGCCCTGCTGGACCCCGAGCGCGTCGTGATCGCGGCCGAGCTCGCCAGCGCCATCGGCGCGCAGGTCGGCGACGAGGTGGCGCTCGGCGCGGCGCGCTTCACCGTGGCCGCGCTCGTCCTGGACGAGCCCGGGCGCCTCGACCCGACCTTCACCGCCGGCCCGCGCGTCTTCAGCTCGCTGGAGGGCTTCGAGCGCATGCAGCTGGGCGGGATCGGCAGCCGCATCACGCAGGGCGTCCTGCTGGCGCTGCCGCCGGAGGCCGGTCCGGCCGCGGCCTGGGTCGAGGGCCTGCGCGAGCGCGCCGGCGACCCGCGCGACGTGCGCTTCGACAGCCACGACGAGGCCCAGCCGCAGGTGCGCCGCGCGGCGCGGCGCGTCGAGCGCTTCCTCGGCCTCGTGGCGCTGCTCTCCCTGATCCTGGGCGGCGTGGGCGTGGCCGAGATCGTGCGCGCCTGGATCGGGACGCGCGTGCAGAGCGTGGCGGTGCTGCGCGTGCTCGGCTTCACGCCGCGCCAGGTGCTGGCGATCTTCGCCGGGCACGTGGTGGCCCTGGCGGTGGCCGGCAGCGCGGTCGGGGCCGTGCTGGGAAGCTTCCTGCCGCTCTTCGTGCCGCGGCTCCTGCCGGAGCTCCTGCCGGCGGGCCTCGTGATCGGCTGGGCGCCGCTCTCGATCCTGCGCGGCGTGGGCCTGGGGACGCTGGTGGCGCTCGCCTTCAGCCTGCCGGCGCTCTCGGCCGTGTGGCGCGTGGCGCCGGTGCGCGTCCTGCGCCACGAGGCCGAGCCGCTGCCGCCGCGCCGCGCGGTGACGCTGGCGGCGCTCGCGCTGCTGCTCGCGGCGGTGTACGTGGCGGCCTGGGTGCAGGGCGGCGAGGCCGACGAGGCGGGCTGGTTCACGCTCGGGACGCTGGCGCTCTTCGGGCTGCTGGCGGGCGGCGCGCGCGGGCTGACGAAGCTCGCGGCGGTGCTGCCGCGCCGGCGGCTCGCGCCGCTGCTCGTGCAGGGCGTGGCCGCGCTGGCGCGGCCCGGCGCGGGGGTCCTGGGGGCCGTGGTCGCGCTGGGCCTGGGCACGCTGGTCGTCCTGACGCTCGTCCTGGTGCGCGGACGCCTGGCGGAGCGGCTCTCGAGCGCGCTCCCGATCGGCGGCGCGAGCGTCTTCTTCCTCGACCTGCAGTCCGACCAGCGCGCGGAGCTCGAGCGCATCCTGGCCGAGGAGCAGGCGAGCTCGGTGCGCATCGTGCCGCTCGCCACGGCGCGCCTCGCGGCCATCGACGGCGTGCCGATCGAGGCGCTGGCCGAGCGGCGCGACGGGGGCGGGCGCGGGCGCTGGGCCCTGACGCGCGAGCAGCGCATCACCTGGCAGGCCGAGCTGACGCCCGACAACCGCATCGTGGCCGGCGAGTGGTGGAGCGACCCGGCGCGCCTCGAAGTCAGCCTAGAGGAGGACTTCGCCGAGGACATCGGCGCCGCGCTGGGCTCGACCCTGCGCTTCGACCTGCAGGGCGTGCCGATCGAGCTCCTCGTCACCAGCCTGCGCCAGGTCGAGTGGGAGAGCTTCGGGATCAACTTCTTCCTCGTGGCCGAGCCGGGCGCGCTCGACGAGGCCCCCCACTCCCTCCTGGCCGCCGCCGACGTGCCGCGCGAGCGCGAGCAGCGCGTCCAGGACCGCGTCAGCGCCACGCTCTCGAACGTGACCGTGATCCGCGTGCGCGCGATCCTCGACAAGGTGCGCCACGTGCTCGCCCGCGCCGGCCTCGCCGTCGAGGTCCTGGGCGCCTTCACGGCCCTGGTCGGGCTCGTGCTCCTCGCCGGCGTCGCCAGCCTCGGCGCCGCGCGGCGCACGCGCGAGGCGGCCCTGTGGAAGGTCCTCGGCCAGACCCGCGCCGGCGTCGCGCGCCTCTTCGGCCTCGAGTTCGCCCTGCAGGGCTTCGTGGCCGGATTCCTCGGGGCCCTGGGCGCCTGCACGCTCGCCTGGGCCTTCCTCGAGCACGTGCTCGAGCTCGACGGCGCCATCCCGTGGTGGACGGCGCCGCTCGCCGGCCTGGCGGCCGCGCTGCTCAGCGCCCTGTGCGGCCTCGCCGCCTGCGCGCGCGCGCTGGCGGTGCGCCCGATCGAGAGCCTGCGGGGCTAGGCGCGTGCTCCGGGAGCTGGCCCGTCGACCTGGGCTCGAGGCGAATCGGAGCCGCCGGTCCAGCCTGGTCGCGGAGACGCCATACTCGTGCGCGTGCGGCTCGCCCCGCTGCTCCTCGCGCTCGCGCCCGGCCAGGAACCGGCGGACATCGGCGCTGCGTGCGATGCGCTGCTGCGCCGCCACATGCTCGCGGGCTGGAGCGGCGCGGCCCTCGTCGCGCGCGGCGGGAAGCCCCTGCTCGCCCGGGGCTACGGCCGCGCCGACCGCCAGCGGGAAGAGCCCAACCGGGAGACGACCTTGTTCGAGATCGCCTCGGTCTCCAAGCCGTTCACCGCCGCGGCGATCCTGAAGCTCGAGCAGCAGGGCCGGCTCTCGACCGCCGACTCGATCGAGGATCACCTGCCCGGCGTGCCCGCGCACTCGCGGAAGATCACGATCCTGCAGCTCCTGTCGCACACCTCGGGCATCCCGCGCACGAACGACGCCGGGAGCGGCGAGGACCTCGAGCCAGCGGTCGTCGCGTACCTGGGCGCGGGCCCGACGAGCGCACCGGGCGCGCACTTCGAGTACTGGAACGGCGGCTATGCGCTCCTGGCCGGCATCGTCGAGCGCGCGAGCGGACGGAGGTTCACGCGCTACTGCGAGGAGGAGCTGTTCGCGCCGGCCGGCATGCTGGACACGGGCTTCACGGGCGACAGCGACCTCGATCCGGCGCGCGCAGCCACCGGCTGGTCCACGCAGGGCGAGCCGCGCAGCGCCCTCGCGCATCCCTACGGCTCCTTCGGCTACGAGTACCGCGGCATGGGCGGAGTCGTCACGACCACGCTCGATCTCCTGAAATGGGATCGGGCGCTCGCCGGCACCGCGGTCCTGGGCGAGAAGGCGCGCAGGAAGCTCTTCACTCCAATCCAGGAGGGCTACGCCTGCGGCTGGCGTGTCGGGAAGTCGAAGAGCGGCAAGCTGCGTCAGTGGCACGAAGGTGTCGTGCGTGGCTTCGCCGCGGACCTGCGACGCTTCCCCGAGGAGGACGTGTGCATCGCCGTGCTCTCGAACACGGACGGCGTGAAGGCCGGGGAGATCGCCGAGAACCTCGAGTGCGTCGTCTTCGGCCGGCCGCTCGAGCATCCGCCGCCCGCGGCGGCTTTGCTGGCCGAGGACGACCTGGCCCGCTTCACCGGCAGCTACGCGACGAAGGGCGGACGGCTCCACGTGAGGGCCGTGGAGGGCGGCCTGGAGCTCGCGATCGAGGGCCAGGCGCTGCTCGACGACCTGGCTCCCGTGGAACACGGCGAGAGGCGCGAGAAGCTCGAGCGCTGGAACGACAAGGCCGTGGAGTTCATCGAGGCGCTCGCGCGTGGCGATGTCTCGTTCTTGCGCCAGAGCGTCACCGACGAGGATCGCGATGGCTGGCCGAAGATCCTCGTGCAGTACACCTGGCCGCGCCAGACGGCGCAGAAGGGTGCCTTGAAGAGCGTGCGCGCGCTGGGCGCGACGAGCCAGCGCGACAGCGTGAAGGTGCTCGTCGCGCTGGAGCACGAGCGCGGCCCGGCTCGTGCCGAGCTCACCTTCACCGGGAAGGGTCTCGTGCGCCTCGAGTGGGAGGGCCCGGAGTTCCTCGCGACGCTCAAGCTCTCGCCGCGCGGCGGCTCCGCCTTCGAGGTGAGCACCGGCGAGCCTCCGCGCCGGTTCGAGTTCACCCGCAAGGGCGAGCGGATCACCGGCCTGACGACCGATGGGTGGAAGCTGTCCCGGATGGAGTGAGGAGGACGCCGGTCGGTCCCTGCGACCGGCCGGACGAGGACGGTCCCTGCCATCCGACCCGGAGGTGGCAGGGGAATCCGTGGCTTCCTGACCCCGTTGCCTGCGTCCTCACCCGCGCCTCGCCCCGTGCTCCGCGACTCCCGAGGTGCGCGCCTCGCCCGCGACCGCGCCGAGGTCGATGGCCTCGGCGCCCAGGCGCTGTAGCAGGGTGCGCCAGGCCTGCGCGGTGAGCTTGCGCTCGAGCAGCTGACCCGCGAGGGCCCAGACGTCGAGGCGCTCGCCGCGGAGGTGCAGGTGGATCGGCTGGCCGGGCAGGGCCTCGACCTCGGCTCCGAGCGAGACGAGCGCGAGGGCGAGGGCGGCGGTCAGGAGCTGCTGGCGCAGCGATTCCTGCTCCTGGGCCGGAACGGGGCTGCCGTCCGCCTGGACCAGGTTCTTCGACAGCGCCTTGCCGTCCGCCAGGCGCTCGACGAGCGCGTCCAGGCGCAGCCCCGCGAGGAGCGCGGCGTTCGCGGCGGCCAGCGCGTTCCAGTGCCGGACGTAGACCGAGCGGCCGACGGCGGCCCACTCGATCGGCTCCAGTCCGGCCACGGCCTCCGGCGAGGCGACGGAGGCGAGCCAGCGCGCCTCCAGCGCGGGCGCGTCGGCCAGGAGCGTGATCGCCGGCGGATCGTCCTCGTCCTCGGCCACCGCACCGGTGTCGCCGGGAGGCAGGGCCTCGACCGCCGCGATGCGCTCGGCGAGGGGCGGATGAGTGTCGAAGGGATTCCTGCGCCGGGACTTCAGGTCCTCCTCGACGATGCGGGTCACGGCCGTGGCGACGCCCTCGGCGCGCAGGAAGTCGGCGAAGCCTCCGGCCAGGGGCGGCAGGAAGCCGGCGGCGAGGACCGGCTGGCACTCGCGCTGCCAGTAGGAGTCGAAGGCCTCGCTCGCGCCGCGGATCGTGCGCAGGCCCTCGATCAGCGGGCGCGCGCCGACGGTGCGCGCGGCCAGCGCGTCGGCACCCAGCTCCTGGCGCCGCGAGATGGCGTGGGTCACGCGCAGGAAGAGGTTGCCGTACCAGCGGAACGGGGCCTGCAGGAGGCGTGCGCTCCCGTCCTCGTTCGTCATGCTCGCGATCGTCCGTCCGATCGCGCCGCGCGTGCGGTAGATCACCGGCCCGAGCCGCACGTCGCCGCCGTGGAAGTGCCCGAACTCGTGGGCCAGCACGGCGCGCAGCTGGCTGCGCGAGAGGACGCGCAGGAGCGGCAGCCCGAGGCCCATCACGCGCCGCCCGCCGAAGCCCAGCATCCCGCCGCGCTGTGAGACCCAGGCGTTGACGTCGCCCACGAGGTACACCTCGGAGGGTGGAGCCTGGTCGGTGGCCGTGGCGATCGACTCGATCTCCTCGAAGAGCTCGGGCTGCTCGTCCGGCTCGAGGCGCGGCCCCGGCGCGACGAAGCGATCGATGCGCGGGACCACCGACCACAGGATCACGCCGCCGGCCGCGAGGCAGCCCAGCGCCAGCTTCGGGTGCACGCGGCCGGCGTGGACCCATTCCGCGTAGGGGATGTAGAAGAGCCCGGCGGCGATCGCCAGCGCGAGCAGGTAGAAGCCGATCATCAGGGCCACCGCGAGCGCGGCGCGGCCGGCGAGAGACGGTGAGTTCGCCATGACGGCCAGGAACGGGAGTCGTGACGCCGAGCGCGTCGTCGCCGAGCGCGGCCCGCAGCGACGCTGCGCGAGCTCCATCCGCGCCCGGCGGCCTACACTCTAGTGTCCCGGCCCGGGACTCCGCGCGGGGGGCCGTGCCCGGCGCGGCACGGCCCGCCCCCCCCACTCGTTCACCCGTCCCGGTGCACCGTTTCCGGCGCGAAGGCCGGCAGGCACACGGCGACGTACTCGGTGTCCTCGAGCGGGGTCGAGTACTGGACCCACTCGCCGGGGCTCGTGATCACGGCCTCGCCGGGGCGCACGTCGAGCGTGCCGGAGCGCGTGGCGACGCGCAGGGTGCCGCGCAGGACGAGGGTGTACTCGGTGAACTCGGGCGTCTGGCCCGGCTCGACCCAGCCCTTGGGGCTCTGCATGCGGGCCAGGGAGAGGGCCTCGGTGCGCGTGTTCACGCGCCCGACGTACTCCTCGATGCGCTTCGGGAGGTTGCCGGCGGCCTGGATGACCTTGGGGGCGCGGATGTGCTGGGGCATCGGGGGGAGCTGGAAGCGGGGGCCGCAGAGCAGGTTAGCGCGGCGAGACCTCTCCGCCGCCAACGGACGCGCGCACCGCTCGGGCCGCCTGGCGCCTGCGGGAGCTGCAAGAGGGAGACGGGGAGCGTGGGTACGCTCCGCGGCTCCTCCGGGTACTGACCGGTCTGCAGGCCTCGAAAAGGCCAGCCCGCGACCCAACGCCCAGGGAAGAAGGGGCATCCTGAGGACGGTCTCCCCCCGGAAGGGCCCGATCCGTCCCGTCTCGCCCCCATGAAGCACGCCCTCCTGTCCCTCGTGCTGGTGTCGGGAACCCTGAGCGCCCAGAGCTACACGAAGCTCAGCGGTCCGCTCCCCACGTCCTCCTCCGTGCTCGAGAGCTGGACGCTCACCCCGGATGGAGCGCGCGCCGTGTTCCTGCGGCTGGACGATTCGGGTGCTCGCGGGGTGTTCAGTGCTCCCCTCGACGGGGCCAGCGAGATCGCGCTGTCCGCGAGCCTCGTGGGAACGCCGCAGGGCTTCGCCCTCGGTCCCGATGGGAGCCGGGTCGTGGTGCACACCCGCTCGGGCTCCTCCAGCACCCGCGTGGACCGGCTGTACTCGGTCCCGATCGGCGGCGGCACGCGCACGCTCCTCGTCGAGGGAGCCCTCCAGGTCCTGATCCACTCGTTCCAGATCGCCCCGAGCGGCTCCAGGGTCGTCTACCACGCCGGCCTGCTGGGCGGCCCCCGCGAGCTGTGGAGCGTGCCCCTGGACGGCAGCACGCCCCCCGTGAGGCTGAACGAGCCCCTGCCCCCCGGCCGGACCGTCCTGGACGCCTACCGCATCTCCCACGGCGGTCTGCGCACCTTCTACGTGGCCGACCAGGACGCCGACGACGTGTTCGACCTCTACAGCGTGCCCACGGATCGCAGCCAGCCGCCGGTGCGATTGAACACCTCGCAGCCCTGGGCCGACGTCACGAGCTTCGCGCTCGCCTTCGACAGCCTGAGCGTCGTGTACCGCTCCGATCAGGACACCGACGAGACGTTCGAGCTCTACGTCACGAGCACTCTGGGCGGGTTCACCCCCCTGCGCCGCAGCGGGCCGCTCGTCGCCGGAGGCGACGTGACGAGCTTCCAGCTGGCCGCGGCCAGCCACCGCCTGGTCTTCCTCGCCGATGCCGAGGAGGACGAGCGCTTCGAGCTCTACGCCCTGGACCCGACCGCTCCGGGGGCGCGCGTCAAGCTCTCCGGCAGCCTGGCCAGCGACCGCGACGTGCTGGACGCGCGCGTCTCGGCCGACGGGCTGCGCGTCGTCTATCGCTCCGACGAGGACACGGACGGCCAGGCCGAGCTCCACGGCGTGCCGGCGACCGGCGGGACGCCGGTGCGGCTCAACGGCCCGCTCGCCGCGGGCGAGTCGATCCTTCCCGACTACGCCATCGAGGACGCCTCCGGACACGTCCTCTTCCACCGTGACATGGTCGCACCCATGGCCTACGACGCGCGCCAGCTCTACGGCGCTCCCCTGGACGGCAGCCAGCCGGCCCGGAGGCTGAACGGCGAGCTCGTGGAGCGGGGCAACGCCACGCTGCTGGCGGCGCGCTCCGATGGCGTGCTCTTCCGGGCGACGGAGGT
>DASVAP010000080.1:0-5073 GCA_036376275.1 Planctomycetota bacterium
CTGGTGCGGGGTGGCGGTGTGGCGCGCGGCGACCTGGGCCAGGACGCGGCCGCCCGCGGAGCGGGGTCCGGGGAAGCGGCCCGAGCCGAAGGGGCTGTAGGCGACGAGCGTCACGCCGAGGCGCTTGCAGGCCGGCAGCACCGCGTGCTCGATCGCGCGCTCCTCGAGGTGGTAGAGCACCTGGTTCGCGACGATCTGGCCCGGGCCGGCGAGGCGCACGGCCTCGGCGAGCTGGGCCGCGTCGAAGTTGCTGACGCCGTAGTGGCGGATCTTGCCCGCGCGCTGGAGCTCGTCGAAGGCCGCCAGCGTCTCCGCCAGCGGGTGCTCGCCCGGCCAGTGCAGCAGATAGAGGTCGAGCCGGTCCGTCGCCAGGCGCCGCAGGCTGCGCTCGCAGGCAGCCACCGTGCCGGCGCGGCTGGCGTTCGAGGGCAGGACCTTCGAGGCCAGGAAGACCTCCGCGCGGCGGCCGGCGAGGGCGCGCCCGAGGAGCTCCTCGACCGCGCCGGAGCCGTACATCTCGGCCGTGTCGACGTGCGTGAGGCCGAGGTCGAGCCCTGTGAGCAGGGCGCGCGTCGCAGCCGCCTCGTCGGCCCGCTCGAGCTCCCACGTGCCCTGCCCGAGGGCGGCGATCGTCGCGCCGGTGTGGCCGAGGAGACGCGATGCGGCGCTCATGGGCGCGAGGGTACGGGCAGCGCGCGGAGGGAGCACGGCCCCCGCGCGCGAATCTCTCCGGAGCCGTAGCGGTGCCCGGAGGACCTGCTAGAACGGAGCGGTCTCGGCTCCAGCCTCCCTGTCCCCGAGGAGCTCCGATGAAGTGTCGTCCTTGGCTACTCGTGTTCCTCGGCCTCGCGCCCCTCTGCGCCTCGGCCCAGCTCGGCTCGGTGCAGCGCGCGCTCGTCCTGAAGCCCGGCTCGGGCGGGTTCGTCGGGCCGCTCGGGGTGGATCAGTTCGGGGAGGCGCTCGCGGCGCTCGGCGACGTCGACGGCGACGGGGTCCAGGACCTGGCGGTCGGCGCGCCGCTCGACGACGACGGCGGCGTCGAGCGCGGGGCGGTGTGGATCCTGTTCCTGAACCCCGACGGCAGCGTGCGCGCCGAGCAGAAGATCAGCCAGACGCAGGGCGGCTTCACGGGCCTGCTGGCCGACGAGGGCCGCTTCGGGCGCAAGCTCGCGCGCACGGGCGACCTCGACGGCGACGGCGTGCCGGACCTGGCGGTGCTCTCGCAGGCGCCGAATCGCCTGTGGGTGCTGCTGCTCGATGCCAGCGGCACGGTGAAGGGGCACGCCGAGACGCTCTACACGGATCCGGTGTTCGCGCCCGCGGCGCAGGCCGCCGACTTCCAGAACGGCGACCTGGCGGCCCTCGGCGACGTCACCGGCGACGGCCTCGGCGATCTGGCCCTGGGCGCCCCGCACGATCCGGACGGGGCCTTCGGCGCCGGGGCGGTGTGGATCGCGGCGCTGGGCGCGAACGGCGCGGTGAGCGCGACCCGGAAGATCAGCCAGCTCACAGGCGGCTTCACGGGCCCGCTTCCGGCCGAGAGCCGCTTCGGCGCGGCCCTGGAGGACCTCGGCGACCTCGACGGCGACGGCACGCGCGAGCTGGCGGTCGTGTCGCCCGGCAGCGCGTTCAAGGGGCAGGTGTGGGTGCTGTCGCTCGACGCGACCTCGACGGTCGTGACCCAGCACTTGCGGGGCCCGGAGGACTACGGCCTGGCCTGGCCCTCCGGTCAGGGCGGGACGCTCGGAGCCGTCGGACGCGTCCTCGAGCCCCTGGGCGACCTGGACGGGGACGGCGTGGGCGACCTGGCGATCGGCTTCCCCTACTGGACCTTCCCCGGCAGCACCGAGGGCGGCTTCGTGCTCGGCTTCCTGGGCTCCGACGGCTCCGTGCGCCGGCGCCTGCGCATCGGCGAGGACCGCGGCGGGCTCGGGGACCTGCCGCGCAACTCGGGCCTGGGGGCGGCACTCGCGCCGCTCGGCGACCTGGACGGCGACGGGCGGCCGGAGCTGGCGGTGGGCGCGCCCGGCTTGCGCGCGAGCGGCGTGATGGGCGGCGGCGTGTACCTGCTCTCGCTGGCCCCGAGCGCGGTGCGCAACGGCTCGGGCCTGAACCCGCTGACGCTCACGGCCCCCGAGCCGATCTTCGGCACGACCTGGAGCGCGACCCTCGACTGCAGCGGGCACGCGCCGAACTTCGCCTTCCTGTTCGGGTACCGCTCCCCCCTCGCCCCCAGCCCGACCTTCGCGGGCGAGCTGCTC
This sequence comes from Planctomycetota bacterium, assembly GCA_036376275.1. GTDB lineage: Bacteria > Planctomycetota > UBA1135 > UBA1135 > JABFRZ01. The sequence continues at coordinate 2,262 of DASVAP010000080.1, forward strand.
GTCGGCGGGACGCAGCGCTTCTTCCTGCAGGGCGTGCACGCCGGCGGGCCGGTGGCGCTCTCGATCGGCGTTCCGCCGCCCTCGATCGGGCTCCTCGACGTGCCGATCCACGTCCAGGGCGCCTGCGCGGGCGCGCCGGGGCTGCGGCTGTCGAACGCGCTCGATCTCCTGGTCGGTCGCTGAGCAGGGCGGGAGCGGCGCCGCTCAGCGCGGCTCGATCTCGGCGGATGCACGCGCGAGCCAGAGCACGCCGTCGCCGAGCTCGGTGAGCCAGTCCCGGCAGGTCCAGCGGCCCTGCGCGTGCCCGGCGGCCTCCACGCGCAGCTCGGCGGGCCACTGCGCCAGGTCGATCCAGGCGCGCCCATCCGCGTCGGTGGTCGCCACCAGGCGCTCGCCGTCGAGCACGCGCGCGTCCAGCAGCGGGGCGTCGTCCTCCTCGTCGAGCACCTGCAGCCAGCGCTCGAGACCGGGCGCGAGCGCGACGCGCGCGGGCGTGCCGGCCGGAGCGTCGCGCAAGAGCTCCGTGGCGCTCACGATCCGGCGCCGGTAGCCGACGGCCTCGATCGCGAGGCCGACGTCGTCGTAGGGCTTGAGCTGGAGCGTGGCCAGGCCCTCGGTGGCGCGGTGGAACGACCAGCTCGAGCGCGCCGGCTCGAGGAAGCCGAGCACCATGGCGCCGGGCAGGAGCGCGCCGCTCTTCTCTTCGACGACCTCGAGCGCAAGCGTCACGGTCGGGCGCGTCTCGGCGCAGCGGAAGAGCACGTCGCGCGTGCCGAAGGGCACCTCGAGCGCGGCCGGCAGGTAGCGATCCTCGGTGAGCCCGGCGTCGATCGTGAGGCGCACGGGCCCGCGCTCGCGCTTCCAGCCGATCGAGAAGGCCCCCTCCGTGTCCGTCTGTACCGAGTCGCTGCGCCCGGCGATGGTGGCCACGACCGTGACGTAGCTGCGCGGCCGGCCCTCCGCGTCCAGCACGCGCCCCGCCGCGGCGATGGGCAGGTCGGGAACGCGCAGCTCGACGTCCACCGTGAGCCCCCGCTCGACCGTGACCATCGCGCGCACCGTCTCGGAGGTCTCCTCGTCGTGGAACTGCGCGCGGCGGGGGCCGGGCGGGACGCCACTGACGAGGGCCACGCCGTCGGCCCCCGTCTGGCTCCCGAGGTCGAGCAGGCGGTGCAGGGCCTCGGGATCCTCCACCGCGACCTGCTGGCCCGGGCGCGGTCGCCCGTCCGCCTCCAGGACGTGCACGCGCACCCGGCCGCCCTCCTCGAGCACGAGCCGCACGCGCTCGCCGTCGGGCGGCGCGTCGACGCGGACGATCTCGCTCACCTCCTCGGCCGTGCAGGCGACCAGCAGGAGGTACGCACCGGGGTCGATGCGCGGGAAGGCGACGCGCGCGCGCCCGTCCGCGCCGGTGGGCGCGCGCATCATCGTCCCGCCGCCCGCCGGCGGGCGGAACAGCCAGCGCAGCTGGGCCTCGGCCGGGACGCCGTTCGCGTGCACGACCTCGACCTCGACCCACGCCGGCGGATCGACGAGCAGGAGCTCGACCGGTTCGAAGTCGGCCCCGGGCGGCGGCTCGGGCAGCAGCAGGGTCTCGGGCCGGATCTCGAGGTGGTGCAGGAGCGTGGGATCGGGGGCCGGCCCCTTGTGCCAGACGCGCACGGCCCCGCTGGCGAGCACCGGGTCGGTCGTGAAGCTGCCGTCCGCGCCGGTGAGCGCCTCGCTGAAGGTCTCGCCCTGCCAGAAGACGAGCTGGGCGTCGGGCACGGGGCGGTGATCGGCCGAGTGTCGCAGGACGCCGCGCAGCCGCCGGCCGGAGGTGGGCGCCAGCGCGGGGGCCGCGGCCCCCTCGGCCGCGATCGCCGGCACCGCCTCGCGCTGGAGCGCGGACTCGATGACGGCCGGCGCGGGCTCCAGCGCGGCCGGCGCGAGGTCCGCGGGTCCGATCCGCTCCTCGGGCGCGCCCGTGCGCGGCGCGGCGCGGCCCGCCGTGCGCTCTCCGCGCACGAGGAAGAAGCCCAGGATCGCAGCGACCAGGATCAGCGCGACGAGCGCGACACGGACGGCCATGGGCCCGGTGACTCTAGTGTCCTGACCCGGAAGTTCGCAGGCACCTTCCGCCGTCCTCCACCGGCGCCCTGCGCGCCGCGCCGGCTCAGCGGTGGGCGTGGCGCGTCCCGTGGCGCCGCGGGTGGGCGCGCGCCGTGCGCATCGTGGCGCGCACCGAGGGCAGGAACACCAGCACCAGCCCCACCACGAAGAGCAGGAGCGGAAGCCCCTGGAAGAGGCCGACCGCGACGGCGATCGAGCGCGCGGCCGGGTGCTCCCAGCGCAGGGTCAGGTAGACGGGCAGGACGAGCTTCGCGTAGTAGGCCGTCCCGCACAGCAGGCTCATCAGGGCGAGGCTCCAGGCCCACGGCTGTCGCCGGAGGAGCCCGATCCCGCCGACCGCCAGCGCCAGCCCGATCGGTGCCATGAAGAGGAGCCCCAGCGGGCCGAAGTCGGGCAGCGGGTAGCTCTGGCTCAGGGTCACGCCGAGCTTCGAGACGACCGCGATCGGCGCCGCGCCGAGCCCGAGCAGGAGGCAGGCGATGGCCGCGAGCAGGAGGGGCAGCGGACGGTCCGGGTGCAGCGGCGCGTGCTCGTGCGCGAAGGCCCGATCGACCGCGGCCGGCTCGACCTCTTCCGCCGGGACCTCCATGCGCTCCCCGCAGCCCGGGCAGGTGAGCCTGCGGCCGCGCGCCCTGGCCGGCGCCCGCAGGTGCTTCCCGCACCAGGGACAGACGACCGCGACCGCGTCCCCGACCTCCTG
>DASVAP010000084.1:0-7918 GCA_036376275.1 Planctomycetota bacterium
CCTTCCTCCACAATGGGGGGCATGCTCCCCGGGCTCTCAGAGGCTGAGCAAGAATCAGAGGGGCGCGCGAGGATCGCGCGCCAATGCCAATCCAGAGAGGCTGGCAGGACGCCTCGGCCTTCGGCCGAGGCATTCCTGCTCAGACTCTCTGCCCTGGCCGTGGTGCTGGCACCGCAGGCCGCCGACGACTGGCCCTCCTTCCGCGGCGATCCGGCCCAGCGTGGGCTCGCGCGCGGCCCGATCCCGGCCGCGCCGGTCCAGCGCTGGAGCTTCCAGGCGCCCAAGGCGATCGTCAGCTCGCCCGTGGTGGCCCAGGGGCGCCTGGTGATCGGCTGCGACGACGGCAACGTCTACTGCCTCGACGCGCGCTCGGGCGAGCTGCGCTGGTCGCACCCGACCGGGGACGTGATCGAGGCTCCGGCCCTGATCCACGGGGAGAGCGTCTACGTCGGCTCCTCGAACGGCGAGCTGCACGCGCTCGCGCTGGCCGACGGAAAGGAACGCTGGAAGGCCACGACCGGCGACAAGATCCTGGGCGGGGCCAACTGGATCGAGGTCGGCGGCGAGGCGCGCATCGTGGTCGGGAGCTACGACGCGAACCTGTACTGCTTCGCGGCGGCCGACGGGGCCGTGCGCTGGAAGTACGAGACCGGCAACTACGTCAACGGCTCGCCGGCCATCGACGAGGGGCGCATCGTCTTCGGCGGCTGCGACTCGCGCCTGCACGTGGTCTCGGCCGCCGACGGCACGGCCGTGGCGACCCTCGACCTCGGCAGCGACGCCCACGTGGCCGGCTCGGTCGGGCTGGCCGGCGGGCGTGTCTACCTCGGCCACTACGGCAACGCCTTCGTGTGCGCGGACCTGGCCAGGAACGAGGTCGTGTGGAGCCTGCCGGACCCCAAGCACCCGTTCTTCTCCTCGCCGGCGATCACGGAGGACCGCGTGGTCTTCGGCGGACGCAACAAGCAGCTCCACTGCCTGCGCCGGAGCGACGGCGAGGTGCTGTGGAAGTACCCGACGCGCCGCAAGGTGGACGGCTCGCCGGTCGTGGCCGGCGACGCGGTCGTGTTCGGCTCGGGCGACGGCAAGCTGATCGTGCTGGCGCTGGCGGACGGCAGCGAGCGCTGGTCCTTCGAACTCGGCAGCGAGATCGGCGGCTCGGTGGCCGTCGCCGGCGGCTGGATCTACGGCGCCACCCTGGACGGTCGCGTGCTGGCCTTCGGGCCGGCGCCCGAGGCCACGGAGCCGGCACGGCAGGGCGACGGATGAGCCCCGAGGCACGCACCGCGGAGAAGACGAAGGCGGGCAACTACTTCGTCTCGAACTATCCGCCCTACTCCTTCTGGCGCCCGGAGAACGTGCCCGAGGTCGAGCGCATGCTGGCGCGACCGGGGCCGGCGGACGTGCCGCTCGGCCTCTACCTGCACATCCCCTTCTGCCGGCAGCGCTGCGACTTCTGCTACTTCAAGGTCTACACCGACAAGTCGAGCAAGGACATCCGCGCCTACCTCGAGGGCCTGCGCAGCGAGCTCGCCCTCTACGCCGCCGCGCCGCGCCTGGCCGGACGCCGGCCGCGCTTCGTGTACTTCGGCGGCGGCACGCCCTCGTACCTCTCGGTCGAGCAGCTCACCGAGGTCTTCGGGGCGATCCAGGAGTTCTTCCCCTGGGACGTGATCGAGGAGGTCGCCTTCGAGTGCGAGCCGGGCACGCTCTCGGAGCCGAAGCTGGCCGAGCTCTACCGGCTCGGGGTGACGCGCCTCTCGCTCGGCGTCGAGAGCTTCGACCCGCACCTGCTCGAGATCAACAACCGCGCGCACCGCGCGACCGAGATCCACCGCACCTACGAGTACGCGCGCACCGTCGGCTTCCGCGACGTGAACCTCGACCTGATCGCCGGCATGGTCGGCGAGACCGAGGCCGGCTGGCGGCGCTCGGTCGAGGCCACGATCGCCCTGGCGCCCGACAGCGTGACCATCTACCAGATGGAGGTGCCTTACAACACGACGCTGTACCAGCGCATGCAGACCAGCGGGGCCGAGGCCGCGCCGGTGGCCGACTGGGAGACGAAGCGGCGCTGGACGGGCGAGGCCTTCGCGGCCCTGGAGGCGGCGGGATACCGCATCGGGAGCGCCTACACCGCCGTGCGCGGCGCCCACACGCGCTTCCTCTACCGCGACGCGCTGTGGCACGGGGCCGACCTGCTGGGCCTGGGCGTCTCGTCCTTCTCCCACGTCGGCGGGGTGCACTTCCAGAACGAGACCGAGCTCGAGCCCTACCTGGCGCGCCTGGCGGCCGGCGAGCGTCCGCTCGGTCGCGCCCTCTCGCTGACGGAGGAGGAGCGCATGATCCGCGAGTTCGTGCTGCAGATGAAGCTCGGCCGGGTCGAGACCGCCTACTTCCGCGCGAAGTTCGGGGTCGAGCTGCTGGAGCGCTTCCGCGCGCCGCTCGAGGCGCACCGCGCGGCCGGCTGGCTGAGCTTCACGCCGGAGGCGATCACGGCCACGCGCCCTGGCCTGCTGCGCATCGACGGGCTGCTGCCGGACTACTTCCGGCCCGAGCACCGCACCTCGCGCTTCGTCTGACGCGCGACCCGCCGATGCGCATCCTGCAGCTCACCGCCGGAACGGGCAGCTTCTACTGCGGGACCTGCCTGCGCGACGCGGCGCTGGTGCAGGAGCTGCGCAAGCTCGGCCACGACGCGCTGCTGGGCTCGCTGTACCTGCCGCTCGTGCTGGAGGACGGCTTCGCGCCGGGCCAGGTGCACATGGGCGGGGTCAACGCCTACCTGGCCCAGGCCCGCGTGCGCCTGCCGCGCTTCCTGCAGGACTGGCTCGACTCGCCGCGCGTCCTGCGCTGGGCCGCGCGCAAGGGCGAGATGACGCAGGCGCGCAAGCTCGGGCCGATGACGGTCTCGATGCTGCGCGGGGCCGAGGGCGAGCAGCGGCGCGAGCTCGGCAAGCTGGCCGACTGGCTGGTGACGCTGGAGCGCCCGGACGTCGTGCTGCTCTCGAACGCGCTGCTCCTGGGGCTGGTGCGTCCGCTGCGCGAGCTGCTGGGCGTGCCGGTCCTGTGCACGCTGCAGGGCGAGGCGCCGTTCCTCGACGCGCTGCTGGAGCCGCACCGCGGCGAGGCCTGGCGCCTGGCGGCCGAGCACGCGCGCGAGGCGGCCGGCTTCCTGGCGGTCAGTCGCTACACGGCCGAGCTGATGCAGCGGCGCCTGGCGCTCGACCCGGCGCGCGTGACCGTCGTCCCGAACGGGCTCGATCCGGCACCCTACGCGCCGGCCGCGCGCTTCGACGGTCCGCCGGCGATCGGCTACCTCGCCCGCCTGAACCGCGACAAGGGATTGCCGACGCTGGTCGAGGCCTTCCTCGAGCTCAAGCGCCGGCCCGAGCACCGCGAGCTGCGCCTCCTGGCGGCCGGCGCGACGCTGGCCAGCGACCGCGAACCGCTGGAGGCGCTGCGCGAGCGCATCGCCGCGGCCGGCCACGCCGGCGCGGTCGAGCTCGCCTCGAACGTGACCCTGGCCGAGAAGGTGGCCCTGCTCGGGCGCTGCCACGTGTTCTCCGTGCCGGCGACCTACGGCGAGTCCTTCGGGCTCTACCTGCTGGAGGCGTGGGCCATGGGCCTGCCGGTGGTGCAGCCGGACCACGCGGCCTTCCCCGAGCTCGTCGGCGCGACCGGCGGGGGGCTGCTCGTCGCGCGCGACGATCCGCACGCGCTGGCGGAGGGCCTGCACGCCCTGCTGGTCGATCGCGCGCGCGCGCGCAGCCTGGGCGAGAGCGGCCGCCGCGCCGTGCACGAGCACTTCAGCGGCGCCGCCATGGCGCGCGCGGTCGAGCGCGTCTGTACCATGGCCTGTGCGCCCGCCGCTCCCGTCGCGCTCTCCCGCTGAGCCCGGCTCGCATGGCCCACACCTTCCGCGACCGTCGCCGGATCGAGTTCTACGAGACGGACATGGCCGGCATCGTCCACTTCTCGAACTTCTTCCGCTTCATGGAGTCCACCGAGCACGCCTTCTTCCGCTCGCTGGGCCTGAGCCTGCACCGCGGCGGGCCGGAGGGCATGAGCGGCTGGGCGCGCGTCGGCGCGCAGTGCGAGTTCCGCCGCCCGCTGCACTACATGGACGAGGTCGAGATCGAGCTCGTCGTGCGCGAGAAGAAGCAGACCTCGCTGGCCTACGACTTCGTCTTCCGTCGCGTGGCCGACCGCGACGGGCCGGTGCCGCCCGACGAGGTCGCCACCGGCCGGCTCTCGGTCGTGCACGTGACCGCCGCGAACGGCGCGCGCATGAAGGCCGCCGGCATGCCTCCCGACGTGGCGCGCGCGATCGACGTCGCGCCGTCCTCCTGACCCCACTCGACTCCCCATGTCCGCCCAATCCCAAGCTCCCGGCTCCCTGTGGCTCGCCTACGCGCTCGCGACCGTGCTCTCCTGGGGCGTCTACGGCGTGCTCCTGCACCTCGGCCAGCTCGGCATGGGCGACCCGGCCAACGGGCGCATCAAGGCCTTCCTGTGCGTGGGCGTGGCCTACTTCCTGGTGGCGGTGCTGGCGCCGCTCGGGATCCTCCTGGCCGCCAAGGCGAGCTGGATCTACCCGGCCAAGGGCCTGGTCTTCTCGATCCTGGCCGGCATCGCCGGCGCGATCGGGGCCCTGTGCGTGCTGCTCGCCTTCGGCGCCAAGGGCAACCCGGCGGTGGTGATGTCGATCGTCTTCGCCGGGGCGCCGGTGGTGAACGCGGTCGTGGCCATGCTGGTGCATCCGCCCGCGGGCGGCTTCGGCAGCGTGCGCTGGCAGTTCGTGGCCGGCGTCCTCCTGGCGGCGCTGGGCGGTCTCCTCGTGATGCGCTACCGGCCGCTGCCCGCGCCGGCGGCGTCCGCCGCGGCCCCGGGCGCGAGCCAGGCGCGCTAGCCCGGCCGGTGGCGACGCCGCTCTTCGAGCTGCGCGGGGTCGAGAAGTCCTTCGCCCGGCGCGACACCGGGCGCGAGGGCCCGATCCTGGCGGGCGTGGACCTCGTCCTGGCGGAGGGCGAGCGCGTGGTCATCGTCGGGCCCTCGGGCTCCGGCAAGAGCACGCTGCTCGCGATCCTCGCAGGACTCGAGCCGCCGAGCGCGGGCCGCGTCCTGTGGCAGGGGCGCGACCTCGCCGCGCTGGACGAGCGCGCGCGGGCCGAGCTGCGCGCCCACACGCTCGGCTTCCTGTTCCAGGCGCACCACCTCCTGCCGCAGCTCTCGGCCCTGGAGAACGCGCTCGTGCCGACGCTCGCGCGCGCGGCGCGGGCCGAGCCGGACGCGGCCGAGGCGCGCGCGCGCGAGCTCCTCGCGCGCGTCGGGCTCGGCGCGCGTCTCGCCCACCGCCCGGCCGAGCTCTCGGGCGGGGAGCGCGCGCGCGTGGCGCTGGTGCGCGCCCTGATCAACCGCCCGCGCTGCCTGCTGGCCGACGAGCCGACCGGGGCGCTCGACGCGCGCACGGCCGAGGAGCTCGGGACGCTGCTGCTCGAGCTCAACGCGAGCGAGGGCGTGGCCCTGGTCGTCGTGACGCACGCCGAGCGCCTGGCGGCGCGCCTCGGGCGCGTGCTGGCGCTGGAGGAGGGGCGCCTCGTGCCCCGATGAGACCCGCGCGGCTCGTCCTGCGCGCGCTGGCCTTCCACGCGCGCGCGCACGCGGCCACGGCCCTGGGCGCGGCCGCGGCGGGGGCGGTGCTGACCGGGGCCCTTGTGCTGGGGGACTCGGTGCGCGCGAGCCTGGCGCGCGCGGCGCGCCTGCGCAGCGGCACGCTCGAGCACGTGCTGGGCAGCGGCGAGCGCTTCTTCGCGGCCGACCTGGCCGAGCGCATGGCGCGCGGCGCGCCGGGGCTCGTGGCCGAGCCCGCGATCCAGCTCCCGGCCGTCGCGGCCCTGCCGGACGCCTCCGGACGCGTGCCGGACGCGCAGCTGCTCGGCGTGCGCGCCGGCTTCTTCGCCCTCGCGCCCGAGCCCTTCGCCGCCGAGCCGGGAGCGGAGGAGGCCTGGGCCGGGCCGGAGCTGGCGCGGCGCCTGGCGCTGGCCACCGGCAGCGAGCTGGTGCTGCGCGTCCCGCGTCCCTCCGCGACCACGCGCGAGCTGGCGCTGGTCTCGGCCGAGGACGCGATCCAGGTCCTGCGCGTGCGCGTCACGCGCCTGCTCTCCGACGACGAGTTCGGCGCCTTCGCGCTCGAGGCCGGCGCGGCTCCGCGCGCGAACCTGTTCGTGTCCCACGCCTGGCTGGCGCAGCGCCTCGGCGTGCCGCAGCACGCCAACCGCGTCTTCCTGCGGGGCGCGGACCCGGAGCCGGCCCTGCGCGACGCCTGGCAGCTCGCCGACGTGGGCCTCTCCTGGAAGCCCGTGGCGGGGGCGAGCGAGCTCGTCAGCGACCAGGTCTTCCTGCCGCCGGCCGTGCTCGATGCGCTGGCCGGAGCGTGCGGGGACCCCTCCGGAGCGCCGCTCGCGCTGCTGGGCTACTTCGTGAACGCGATCGCCCTGGGGCACGCGCCGGACGCGCCCAGCACGCCCTACTCGACCGTGGTGGCGCTCGGGAGCCCGTGTCCCGCGCCGGCGGCCGACCTCGGCGGCTGGCGCGCGGCCCTCGGAGCGACGCTCGATGCGCCCACCGCGCCGCCCTCGATCGTGCTGAACGAGTGGACGGCCGAGGACCTCGGCGCGGCCGTGGGCGACGAGATCGTGCTGCGCTACTTCGTGCTGGGGGCGGGACGGCGCCTCGAGGAACGCTCCAGCGCCTTCCGCCTGGTGCGCATCCTGCCGACGGCGGGGTTCGGGGCGGATCCCTCGCTCGCCCCCGAGTTCCCCGGGATCGGCGACGCCGAGAACTGCCGCGACTGGGATCCGGGCATCCCGATCGAGCTCGAGCGGCTGCGCGACCGCGACGAGGAGTACTGGGACCTCCACCGCGGCGCGCCCAAGGCCTTCATCGACCTCGCGACCGCGCGCACGCTGTTCGGCAATCGCTTCGGCGAGACGACGGCGCTGCGCTTCGCGCCCGGACAGGAGCCGCGCGTCACGGCCCTCCTGCGCGCGCGGCCGCCGGGCGAGCTGGGCCTCCCGCTGCGGCCCGTCTCGGCCGAGTCGGCGGCCAGCACCGACTTCGGCGCGCTCTTCCTGGGCCTCTCGATGTTCCTGATCGCCTCGGCGCTCCTCTTGACGGGGCTCTTCTTCGCCTTCTCGATCGAGCGGCGCGCGGCCGAGCTCGGCGTCCTGCGCGTGAGCGGCTTCCGCGCCGGCGAGGTGGCGCGGCTCGTCCTGGCGGAGGCGCTGGTCGTGTGCCTCGCGGGCGCGGCCCTCGGGCTCGTGCTCGGGGGCGCCTACACGCGGCTCCTCCTCGCGGCCCTCGAGCGGCGCTGGAGCGGCGCGGTCGGGCGCACCGAGCTGCACTTCGCGCTGGCCCCCGGCACCCTGGCGCTGGCCTTCGGGCTCTCGACGCTGCTGGCGCTCGGGGCGGCGGCGCTCGTGCTGTGGCGCGCGCGCGGCGCGCGGCCGCTCGCGCTGCTGGCGGGCGAGGTGGGAGCGGGGCCCGCGCCGCGGCGCCCGGGCCGCTCCTGGCTCGTGCTGGGCGCGGCCGTCGCGGCGCTCGCGTGCCTCGCCGCCGCGCTGTCGCTCGGGGCCGAGCGCGGCGGAGCGCTGGGCTTCGGGGCCGGCTTCCTGGCGCTGCTCGCGGGGCTGGGCGGGCTCGGACGGCTGCTGGCGCGCACCACGCGGCCACGCAGTCGCCTGGCCCTCGGCTGGACCAACGCGGCGCGGCGTCCCGGTCGGAGCCTCGCGACGGTCGCCTCGGTGGCGAGCTCGGTGTTCCTGCTGACGGTGGCCGGCGCGAGCCGCCAGGGGCCGGCGGGCGCGGGCGGGCACGACTCGGGCACCGGCGGCTTCGCCTTCCTCGGGCGCACCAG
>DASVAP010000101.1:0-30923 GCA_036376275.1 Planctomycetota bacterium
GGCGAGATCGCGACCTGCAGCCACCACGTCGACGGCCAGGTCTACTGGATGATCAACGCCCCGACCTACATCGGGAACTCCGGCGGCGGGATCTTCGACGCGGACACCCACGAGCTGCTGGGCCTGTTCTCCAAGATCTACACGCACGGCTCGCTGCGCCCGACGATCGTGCCGCACATGGGCCTCGTCACGCCGCTCGATCGCGTGTACGACTGGCTCGTGCAGGTCGGGCACGGCGAGCTGGTGCCCGAGGAGTCGCGCGCCGAGGAAGCGCGGGCGGGGAAGTAGCGAGGCTCGGGGGTTCGCCCCCCGCTACCCCGCCAGCTCGCGCGCCCTGCGCTCCGCCTGCGCGAGGTCCAGCGCCACCGCGTCGGCCCCGATCGTGCGCCACAGCTCGGCGTCGAAGGCGAAGGCCGGCCCGCCGACCAGCACCGGCACGCGCGGGGACAGGGCGTGCGCGCGGGCCACGATCCCGGCCGCGCCGCGCAGGTGCAGGCCGAGCGTCACCGACAGCGCCAGCACCTGCGGCGCGAGCTCCTGCAGCGAGAGCGCCAGGTCCGCCGGCGGCACGTTCGCGCCGAGGAAGCACACCTCCCAGCCCGCGCGCTCGAAGCGGTGGGCGACCATCCGCGCCCCGATCTCGTGCAGGTCGCCCGAGGTGGAGGCCACGACCACGCGCCGGCCGTTCGTGCGGCGCTCGCCGTCCGCCGGCAGGCGCGCCAGGATCTCCTCCGTCAGCCGTGAGCCCAGGTGCTCCTCGCCCACGTGGATCTCGCCGCGCTGCCACAGGCGTCCGAGCTCGCGCTGCACGGCGACCAGCACCTCCTCGACGAACTCCTGCTCGCCGAGGCGCGCGGCCTGCTCGAGCGCCAGCGCCAGCGCGTCGGCCCGCCGGCCGCCGAGGATCGCCGCCAGGAGGCGCGCCGCCTCGGTTCCGTGCGGGCCGTCGAGCGCGCCCGGCGACTCGCTCCAGGGCTCGGCCAGGAGCCGCGCCTCGGCCGCGAGCACCGGCTCGACCGGGCCCCAGGCGAGCGGCGGCAGGTCCTCGCGCAGGACCGAGGCCAGGCAGACCTGGGTCGCGCGCAGGACCTCCTCGCCCAGCCCGCGCGTCACGTGCGCGCCGCGCAGCCACTCGACGTGCTGCAGGTAGACGCGCGGGTGCCCCAGGGCCAGGGCCTCGGCCAGGTACTGCAGGCGCACGCGCAGGTCGGCGCTGAGCTCCTCGAAGCTCCCGAGCTCGGCCAGCTTCCGCGGTCCCAGGCTCTCGCGCAGGCACAGCGCCACGCCCGCGGCCTGGGCCGAGAGCGTCGTGTCGAGCACGGAGGCGGCGAAGGCGGAGGGGGGGCTCATCGTTCGGGCTCGCGGTCGGGGTCGAGGAGGCGGGAGAGGGTCGCGCCGAGGTGCGCGGGCGGCGCCGAGCGCGCCCCGGACAGGAAGGCCAGCTCGAGCGCGGCGACGGCGAGCTCCCACTCTTCCGGCGGGCGCAGCGGATCGGATGCGGCGCGGTGCGCGCGACCTCCGTGGAGGGCACGCTCCAGGCCGCGCGGGAGGCGCTCGTCGCGGCGCCGCGTCATGGCCGGCCTCCGAGGCTCGGGGTGCTCCGGTCGTCGCCGCGCCGCGCCAGGGCGCCGCGCACGCGCTCGAGGCCGCGGCGCACGTGGCTCTTGACGGTGCCGAGCGGCAGGGCCAGGCGCGCGGCGATCTCCACGTGCGTCATGCCGTCGACGATCGCGAGGCGCAGCACCTCGCGCTGCTTCTTCGGCAGCCTGGACAGCGCCGCCTCGGCCGCGCGCGCCTCCTCGCCCAGGTCGACCCGCTCCAGACTCTCGTCCGCCTCACCGCGCGGCTCGTCGACGAGCTCCTGCACCGGCGCGCGTCCGACCCTGCGGCGCTGGTCGATGACCCTGCGGCGCGCCACGGTGGCCACGAAGGCCGCCTCGGAGGAGAGCTCCGGGTCGAAGCGTGCCGCGTTCTTCCACAGGGCCAGGAACACCTCCTGGACGACGTCCTCGGCGCACTGCGCCCCGAGCTGGCGGCGGGCGATGGCCCACACGACCGGGGTGTACTGCTCGACCAGCAGCCCGACGGCCACGGCGTCGCCGCGCGCGACGCGCTCGAGCAGGGTCAGCTCCCGGGAACCCATCTTCGGCGCGCGGAGGATACCCGGACCGTCCGCGGGGCGGGACCTGCGGGTATCGAGCTCGAGCGCACGCATGCCGGGTCGGGAGGCCGCGCGTCCGCACGGGCCCGAGGAACCGGAGGAGCGGCGCGCCGGGGTTTCTTCGCCCCGGACGCCCCGCCGGATGCCGAGAAAGGCCGGGCGCCGGCATCCGACCGGGTCGGAGCTGCGAACGGACCCTCGGAATGGGTCTGCCGGCCACCACCGCGGTCGCCACGACCGCCGCGGCGGCCGTGGTGGTCTTCCTGCTGGCCTGGGTCCGGCAGCTGCGCACGCGCGACGCGACCTCGGTCGACCTGCTGTGGACCGTGGGTCTGGCCCTCGCGGCCGCGTTCCACGCGGCCGTGGCGGCGGAGGGCTGGCTTCCGCGCCGGCTGCTCCTGGTGGCGCTCGTCGGCGGCTGGGCCCTGCGCCTCGGCCTGCACCTCGCGCAGCGCGTGGGCCACGGCGAGGACGGGCGCTACGCCGCGCTGCGACGCCAGGCGGGCGCGCGCGCGCCGCTCGTGTTCCTGGCGGTGTACCTGGCGCAGGCGGCGCTGGTGGTCGCGCTCGGGCTCGCGTTCGTGCCGCTGGCGCGGGCGAGCGCGGCCGGCTGGCGCGCGAGCGACGCCGTGGCGCTCGGACTCTTCGCCGTGGCGCTGGTGGGTGAGAGCGTGGCCGACCGGCAGCTCGCGCGCTGGCGCGCGGAGCCCGCCAACCGCGGCCGCACCTGCCGCGCGGGGCTCTGGAGCCTCTCGCGCCACCCCAACTACTTCTTCGAGTGGCTGCACTGGCTCGTGTACCCGCTGCTCGGCCTCGGTCTTGCGCAGGGCGAGCTCCTGTGGCTGGCGCCGCTGGCGATGCTCCTCCTCGTGCGCTTCGTCACCGGCGTGCCGCCGGCCGAGGCCCAGGCGCTGCGCAGCCGGGGCGAGGACTACCGCGACTACCAGCGCACGACGAGCACCTTCTTCCCCCTTCCCCGGCGCCTCCTGGGCGCCTGCTCGACATGAAGAGCACGCTGACCCGGTCGGTGGACCGGGCCCTCCCTCCCGACGGGTCGCCGGCACGCACGGATGGTCCCCGCGCGCCGCTCGACGGACCGCGGAGCCTGCCGCTCGAGCTCGCCGAGCGCGGCTGGCTCCCCGATTCCCTGCTGCGCCTGGGCATCCGGCGCCTGCTCGCCCAGCGCCTGCGCGCGGAGCGCGGGCGCCACGCCGACCGGCGCGCATGCCTGGCCGCCTGGGCCGCGCAGATGCGCGGCGCGCCGATCGCGCTGGTGCCCGAGAAGGCGAACGAGCAGCACTACGAGCTGCCGCCGGAGTTCTTCCGGCTCGTCCTGGGGCCGCGCCTGAAGTACAGCTCGGCCCACTACTCCGACCCCAGCCGCACGCTCCAGCAGGCGGAGGACGAGATGCTCGCCCTGACCGCCCTGCGCGCGGACCTCGACGACGGACAGGAGATCCTGGAGCTCGGCTGCGGCTGGGGCTCGCTCTCGCTGTGGATGGCGGAGCACTTCCCGCGCAGCCGCGTGCTGGCCGTCTCGAACTCGGCGCCGCAGCGCGAGTTCGTGCTGGCGCGCGCGCGCGAGCGTGGGCTCGCCAACCTCGCGGTCGTCACCTGCGACATGAACACCTTCGAGGCCGGGCGGCGCTTCGACCGGATCGTCTCGGTCGAGATGTTCGAGCACATGCGCAACTGGGAGGCCCTGCTCGGCCGCGTGGCGACCTGGCTGCGGCCCGACGGACGGCTCTTCCTGCACGTCTTCGCGCACCGGCACTTCGCCTACCCGTTCGAGGTGCGCGACGCCAGCGACTGGATGGGCGCGCACTTCTTCAGCGGCGGGATGATGCCGAGCGCGGACCTGGTCGAGCACCTGGCGACGCCCTTCCGGCTCGAGGAGCGCTGGCTCGTGCCCGGCACGCACTACGCGCGCACGTCCGAGGACTGGCTGGCGAACCTCGTGCGCCACAGGGACGAGGTCCTGACGATCCTGGAGCGCGTCCACGGGGCCGAGGCGCGGCGCTGGTACCAGCGCTGGCGCCTCTTCTTCCTGGCCTGCGCCGAGCTGTTCGCCCACGCGGGCGGGAGCGAGTGGCTGGTCGTGCACCAGCGCCTGCGCCTCGGAGAGCCCGGGTGAGCACGGCCCTGACCAGCCTCGTGCGCTGGTTCGACTCGTGGGCCGGGGCCGAGGCGGTCCGCGAGGGCGACCGCTCGATCGACTGGCTGCGCGTCGTGCCCTTCCTGCTGCTGCACGCGAGCGTCGGGTTCGTGCTGGTCGTGGGCTGGAGCCCGGTGGCGCTGGCCGTGGCCGCGGCCTGGTACGCGCTGCGCATGTTCGCGATCACGGCCTTCTACCACCGCTACTTCTCGCACCGCGCCTTCCGCACCTCGCGCGCGGTGCAGTTCCTGTTCGCGCTGCTCGGGTCGAGCGCCGTGCAGCGCGGACCGCTGTGGTGGGCCGCGCACCACCGCCGCCACCACCGCCACTCGGACGAGGCCCCGGACGCGCACTCGCCCGAGGTGGACGGTTTCTGGTGGAGCCACGTGGGCTGGCTGCTCGCGCGCGAGAACTACCGCACGCGCATCGAGGAGGTGCGCGACCTGGCACGCTTCCCCGAGCTCTGCTTCCTCGACCGCTTCGACGCGCTCGTGCCGCTGGCATCGATCGCGGCCTTCTACGCCCTGGGCACGGCCCTGGAGCACCTGGCCCCGGGGCTCGGCACGGACGGGCCGCAGATGCTGGTGTGGGGCTTCGTCGTCTCGACGGTGGCGCTCTACCACTGCACCTTCGCGATCAACTCGATCGCGCACCGCTTCGGCTCGCAGCCCTACGAGACGCGCGACCAGAGCCGCAACAACGCGCTGCTGGCGCTGCTGACCCTCGGAGAGGGCTGGCACAACAACCACCACCGCTACCCCGGCGCGGCGCGCCAGGGCTTCCGCCGGCGCGAGCTCGACCTCTCCTGGTACGGCCTGCGCGTGCTGGCAGCGCTCGGGCTGGTGTGGGATCTGCACCCGGTGCCGGCGCGCGTGCGCGCGGAGCGGCGATGAGGATCGCGGTCGTCGGCACCGGCATCGCGGGCCTGGTGGCCGCGCGACGTCTCCACCGGGAGCACGAGCTCGACGTGTTCGAGGCCGCCGCCTGGATCGGGGGACACACGCACACGCTCGACGTGCCGCGCGGCGACGGGACGAGCGTGGCGGTCGACACGGGCTTCATCGTCTTCAACCGCGCGACCTATCCACGCTTCTGCGCGCTGCTGGCGGAGCTCGGCATCGACGCCCAGCCCAGCGACATGAGCTTCTCGGTGAGCTGCGCGGCGAGCGGCCTCGAGTACGAGGCCAGCGGCTGGAACGGCCTGCTCGCGCGGCGCACGAACGCCCTGCGCCCGGCCTTCTGGCGCATGCTGCGCGACATCGCGCGCTTCTACCGCGAGGCGCCGCGCACCCTGGAGGGCCCCGACGACGGGGCGACGCTGGGCGAGTTCCTGGAGCGCGGACGCTACTCGCGCGCCTTCGTCGAGCAGCACCTCTTCCCGATGGTCGCGGCCGTGTGGTCGGCGCGGCCGGAGGTCCTGCGCGACTTCCCGCTGCGCTTCCTGGTGCGCTTCTTCGAGAACCACGGGTTCCTGCGGCTCGCGGGGCGGCCGCAGTGGCTGGCGGTGCCCGGCGGATCGGCGCGCTACGTCGAGCGCCTGGTCGCGCCCTTCCGCGCGCGCATCCGGCTCGAGACGCCGGTCGTGCGCCTGGCCCGCGTCGCCGGCGGGGTGCAGCTGCGCACGCTGCAGGGCGAGGAGCACCTCTACGAGCGCGTGATCGTCGCCACGCACTCCGATCAGGCCCTGCGCATGCTGGCCGACGCCACCCCGCGCGAGCGCGAGGTCCTGGGGGCCTTCGCCTACCAGCCGAACGACGTCGTGCTGCACACCGACGCGCACCTCATGCCGCGCCGCCGCCGCGCCTGGGCCAGCTGGAACGTCCACCGCGCGCGCGTGCCGGGCGCGCTCCCGACCGTCACCTACTGGATGAACCGCCTGCAGTCGCTGCGCGAGCCGCGCGACTACCTCGTGACGCTCAACCGCACGGCCCAGATCGACCCGGCGCGCATCCTGGCGCGCTTCACCTACCACCACCCGGTCTACTCGCGCGCCGCCGTCGCGGCCCAGGCGCGTCACGCCGAGATCGACGGCGTGCACGGGGTGCACTTCTGCGGCGCCTACTGGGGCAACGGCTTCCACGAGGACGGCGTGCGCAGCGCCGAGGCCGTCCTGGCGCGCTTCCCGAGCGAGGTGCCGGCGTGAGGAGCGCCCTCTACACGGGAACCGTCGCCCACGCCCGGCTCGCGCCGCGCGCGCACGCCTTCCGCTACCGCGTCGCCTACCTCGGGCTCGACCTCGACGAGCTCCCGCGCGTCTTCGCGGGCCGCCTGCTCTGGTCGCTCGAGCGGCCCAACGTCGCCAGCTTCCGGCGCGCCGACTACCTCGGACCGGCCGAGGTCCCGCTCGGGGAGGCCGTGCGGACGCGCGTCGAGCAGGAGCTCGGGCAGCGGCCGGACGGCCCGATCACGCTCGTGACGCAGGTGCGGATCCTCGGCCACGTCTTCAACCCGGTCAGCTTCTACCTGTGCCACGACTCCGGCGGCGCGCTGGCCGCCGTCGTGGCCGAGATCACGAACACGCCCTGGAACGAGCGCTTCGCCTACGTGCTCGACGCGCGCGGCGGCCAGCGGCGCTGGCGCTTCCCGAAGCGCTTCCACGTCTCGCCCTTCCTGCCGATGGAGCTCGAGTACGACTGGCGTCTGGCGCAGGACGAGCGCGGGCTCGCGATCCACATGACGGACCTCGAGCGCGGCGAGCCGGTGTTTCACGCCGGGCTGACCCTGACCAGGCGGGCGCTCGACGGGGCCGGCCTCGCGCGCGCCCTGCTGGCGCACCCGCTCCTGCCGCTGCGCATCCACGCCGCCATCTACTGGCAGGCGCTGCGCCTCTGGCTCCGGCGCACGCCCTTCTTCCCCCATCCGTCGTCCGCGCCGGACGCCGGAGCCACCAGCCTGCCCCGTCCATGAAGACCGAAGCCACCCTGCCCCTCGCTCCCACCGTGGCCGTCCCCGCGCGCGCCGGGTTCCTCGAGCGCCGCCTGCGCGCGGCCCTCGCGCGGCTCGAGCACGGCGGCCTCGAGCTCGCCAGCCCGGCCGGCCGCGCCCACCACGGCGCACCCGGCGGCCTGCAGGCGCGCGTGGACGTGCACGACGAGCGCTTCTTCCGGGCCGTGGCCCTGCGCGGCAGCGTGGGCGCCGGCGAGGCCTACGCCAGCGGCTGGTGGACCAGCCCCGATCCCGTGGCCGTCGTGCGCCTGCTCGTGCGCAACCGCGCGACCCTCGCCGCGCTCGAGGGCGGGCTGGCGCGTCTCTCGCGCCCGTTCCTCGCGGCCGCGCACGCCCTGCGCCGCAACACGCCCGGCGGCAGCCGCGTCAACATCGCCGCGCACTACGACCTCTCGAACGAGTTCTTCGCGCTGTTCCTGGACGAGACGATGACGTACTCGTGCGGACTGTTCCCGCACCCGGGCGCCAGCCTGCGCGAGGCCTCGCTGGCCAAGATCGAGCGCCTGTGCGACCGCCTCGAGCTGCGCGCCAGCGACCACCTGCTCGAGATCGGCACCGGCTGGGGCGCCTTCGCGATCCACGCGGCACGCCGCCACGGCTGCCGGGTCACGACGACGACGATCTCGCGACGACAGCACGAGCTCGCCTGCGCCCGGGTCAAGGCCGCCGGGCTCGCGGACCGCATCGAGGTCCTGCTGCGCGACTACCGCGACCTCACCGGCACCTTCGACAAGCTCGTCTCGGTCGAGATGATCGAGGCGGTCGGGCACGCCTTCTATCCGGCCTTCTTCCGGAAGTGCAGCGAGCTGCTCGCCCCCAACGGGCGCATGGCGCTGCAGGCGATCACGATCGCGGACCACCTGTACGAGGAGGCCCGGCGCGCGGTGGACTTCATCCAGGCCCACGTCTTCCCGGGCTCCTGCATCCCCTCCGTCACGGCCCTGCTCGCGGCGGCGGCGCAGGCCTCCGACCTGCGCCTCGAGCGCCTCGAGGAGATCGGGCCGCACTACGTGCCCACCCTGGCCGCCTGGCGCGCGAACCTGCGCGCGCGCTGGCACGAGGCGCGCGGGCTGGGTCTCTCCGAGGAGCGGCTGCGCGCCTGGGACTTCTACTTCGCTTACTGCGAGGGCGGCTACGCCGAGGGCCAGCTCGGCGACGTGCACATGGTCCTCGCGCGGCCCGCGGCGCGCATCCTGCCGGCGTGAGGAGCCTGCTCCAGTTCGTCGCCTTCCAGGTCCTCTGGTTTGCGGCGGTGCTGGGCGCGGCGCGCGGGCTCCCCTGGCTCGGAGCGCTCGCGCTGGTCCCCTACCTCGCCTGGATGCTCGCCCGCGAGCCCGGGCGGACGCGCCTGGCCGCTCGCTGGATCACGGCGGGCGCGCTCGGGTGCCTGATCGATTCGGCCCTCGCCGGGCTCGGGCTGCTGCGCTATCCCGCCGCGCCCGCCGCCTGGCCCGCGTGGCTCGTGCCGCCCTTCATCGCCAGCCTGTGGATCGCCTTCGCGACGCTGCCGCACGTGTCCCTGGCCTGGCTCGCGCCACGGCCGGCCCTGGCGGCGCTGCTCGGCGCGCTGGGCGGTCCGCTCAGCTTCGCGGCCGGCGCGCGCGCCGGCGCGGTCGCGCCCGGCGACTCCACGCTGGCCACGAACGTGGCGCTGGCGCTGGAGTACGCGCTGGCGACGCCGCTCCTCCTGCGCTGGCTCGGGCCGCCTTCCAGTCCCCGCGCATGAACCCGCTCGCCGTCCCCGCGCTGCTCGCCGCGCTCCAGGGCGCTCCCGATCTCGACCCGACCCCGCGCCTCTCGGCCGAGGAGGCCCGCGCGGACCTCGCGCTGCTGTGGCGCGCCCTCGAGGAGCTCCACCCCGGCCTCGGGCGCTACGAGCCGGCCGCGGAGACGAGGGCGGCCTTCGACGCGCTGGAGGAGCGCCTGGCCGGGGGCACGAGCCTCGGACGGCTGTACCTGGAGCTCTCGCTCCTCGCCGGGCGCCTGCGCTGCGGCCACACGCGCGTCGAGGCCCCGCCGGCGCTGGAGGAGCTGCGCGCCGCGCGCCCGACGCACCTCCCCTTCGCCTTCCGGCTGCTCGAGGGGCGCATGATCGTCAGCGCGGTCGCTGCGGAGGTCGCGGGTCTCGCGCGCGGCGACGAGGTCCTGGGCCTCGACGGCGTGCCGGTCGCGACGCTGGTCGAGCGCCTCGCCGCCACGGTCCCGATCGACGGCTTCACGGACCACGCGCGCCCGAGCCGGCTCGACACGCCCTACGAGTTCGAGGACTCGGGGCTCGACCACTACCTGCCCTACGTGCACGGCTTCCGTGAGCGCTTCGAGCTGGCCGTGCGCGCGCCGCTGGAGTCCACCCCGCGCACCGTGGTCGTCCCGGCCGTGAGCGCGGCGCGCAACCGCGCGCTGCACCCCGCCGCCGCGGCCGACTTCCCCGACGGCGTCCGCCTGCGCGACGTCGACGCCACGACAGCCGTGCTCGAGGTCGAGACCTTCGTGAACTACCGCCGCCCGGTGGCGCCCGAGTCGGTCCTCGCCCCGCTCTTCCGGGGGCTGGTCGAGCGCGGGATCGAGCACCTGATCGTGGACCTGCGCGCCTGCGGGGGCGGCTCCGGCGACGTGGCCTGGACCCTGGCGCGCTTCCTGGCCCGCGAGCCGTTCCAGGACGCGGCCCGCGCGCCGCGCGTGAAGCGCATCCGCTTCGGTGACCTCGTCCCGCACCTCGAGACCTGGATCCCGGACGCCTTCGAGATGCCGGAGGAGGCCTTCCGGAAGCTCGAAGACGGTTCCTACGAGGTCCTGGCCGAGCAACCGACACGGCTCGCGCCGCACCCCGACGCCTTCCCGGGCCGCATCACGATCCTGACCGGTCCCTTCAACGCCTCGGGCGCGACGCTGCTCCTCGCCGTGCTGCGCGAGCACGCCGAGGTCCGGTACGTCGGCGAGCCGACCGCCGGCAGCGCGGAAG
Source organism: Planctomycetota bacterium (assembly GCA_036376275.1). Taxonomy (GTDB): domain Bacteria; phylum Planctomycetota; class UBA1135; order UBA1135; genus JABFRZ01. The sequence goes on from DASVAP010000101.1 coordinate 10,225, forward strand.
GCCCCACCGCCGGGCTCCTCTTCTTCCTCACGCTGCCCGCCAGCCGCATCCGCGTGAACGTGCCCGTCTTCTCGCAGCGCTCGAGTGCCACGCGCATCGAGCCGGGCCTCGGCGTCGCCCCGGACGTGCTCGTGCCCGAGACGATCGCCGACCTCCTCGCCGGACGCGACGCCGCCCTGGAGGCCGCGCGGCGCTGACGCGGCGCGCGCAACGCTCGGGCGCCCGCCTCGTCCCGGCGACCAGCTCGCGCGCCGGGTCCGGAGGGTGCGGCCGGCGGCACGCATCGCTCCGGGCGCTTCGGGGTCGGAGACGGGCCGCCTTCGACCTGCCGGTCGGGCTCGAGCCGGGGCCGCTCGAGCCCTGATCCCCGCCGCGCGCGACTTGTGCGACCGACAAGTCGCGTCTGGACCTCGCCCCCCGCGCTCCGGATGCTCTGCGGATGCCCGGCAAGTGGCCCTGGTGGGCGCTCTTCGCGGTGACGGTCTGGGGCGGCTCCTTCGTCGCCACCAAGCACGCGCTCGGGTCGGAGGGGGCGCGGGTGTTCACCCCGGCGGGGCTGGTGGCGCTGCGCTTCCTGATGGGCGGCGGGGTCCTGCTGGCGGTGCTCGCGGCGCGCCGCAGGCGGGTGCTGCCGGAGCCGGCCGACCGGGGGCGCGTGGCGCTGCTGGGGCTGATCCTCGGCACGCACATCGGGCTGCAGACCTGGGGGCTCGCCTTCACGCTCGCCACGCACGCGGCCTGGATCGTGTGCTTCACCTCGGTGACGATCGCGCTGGGCGCGCACCTCTTCCTCGGCCAGCGGCTGCGGGTGCTCGGGTGGATCGGCGTGGCGGTTGCGGTGGCCGGCGTGCTGGGGGTGACGCGTCCGCATGCGACGAGCGCGGCGGTGACCTTCGGCGACGCGCTCCAGCTCACCGGCTGCTTCACCTGGGCCGCCTACACCCTGCTCGGCGCGGAGCCGGTGCGGAGCTCCGGCAGCCTGCGCGTCACGACCTGGGCCACCCTGCTGGCGGGACTGCTGCTGCTCGCCTTCGCGCTCGTCACCGGCTTCGGCGCGCGGCCGGGCGCGAGCGAGATCGTGGCGCTGCTCTACCTCGGCCTCCTCTCCAGCGCCGCCGCGTTCCTGGCCTGGTACCACGCCCAGGCGACCTACGGCTCGCAGCGCACGGCGGCGACGCTGTACGTCGAGCCGTTCGTCACGGCGCTCGTGGCGGCCTTCGTGGACGAGCCGCTGGTGCTCGCGACGGTGCTGGGCGGCCTGGTCGTCCTGTTCGGGGTCGCGCTGGTGCACCGCGGCGCGGCTCCGAAAACGCCTGGATGACCAACGCTGGGCCCGGGAGGTGCATCCTTGGGCTCCCGCCTGCAACTACCGCCCGGTGAGCGGCTAGCGCGATCGGTCTTCCCACCTTCGACCGCCACGGTCGCGCTCGCGCTTCCGACCTGCGGCGACACGGTCCGGCCCCCCGAGGAACCCATGACTCGAATGCTTTCTCCCGGCCACCCGAGCCCGGCCCTGCTGCTCCTCCTCGCCCTGGGAGCGTGCGAGCGCTCGAGGGGGGAGCCCGGAACGACGCCGTTGAGCCTGTCCGCCTCCTCCCCGGGCCCGGCGGGCCTCGCCGGCGGCCTCGCGAAGCCCGGCGGCGGGACCTTCCTCCCCGATCCGCACCAGTCCGGCAAGGGTGCCGCGCTGCACCTCGTGGAAGCCTCCTGGGGCCGCCTGGTCGACGTGCACGACCTCGGCGGCGACGGCGCGCCCTCGCCCGTGCCGTGCTTTCGCGACCTCGTCGTGAACGAGGGCTTCCAGAGCATCCCGGGGCTCGTGACGCTGGAGACGCATCCCGTCACGCAGCGCACGCGCCTCGTGCTGCACGCCAAGCGCAGCTCCGAGCTCTTCGCCCAGCTCCTCGACCAGGCCCTGCAGGACCTCGCTCCGGTCGTCCCGAAGTTCGACGACGGCCGCTCGGCACCGCCGTTCTCGCTCGTGGCCCGCAACGCGTGCCTGGTGCTGCGCTTCGACGACCTCCTCCTGGACGACGCGGTGGCCGAGCTGGCGCTGGCCGAGACCGTGCAGGTCTGGACCGGCTACCCGCCGAGCGTGCCGTTCGCGGCGCGCCTGCGCTTCGACCCGAACCATGGCGGGCTCGCGAACGGCGCCTTCCACTCGACGCGCGTGCTGGTGGACTTCGCGGTCTCGGCCGCCGAGGCGACGGAGCACCCGGTGCCCCTGCCCGTCGCGGCCACGGGCTTGCCGGCGAGCCTGGAGGACCTGGACTCGGCCAGCGCCTCGGTGCGCGTCCCGACGCGCATCGACCTGGGCTCGGGGCAGTTCCGGGTGCTCACGAACCTGGCCAAGAACACGCTCGATCCCGCGGCCAACGGCCCGGTCGATCTCCTGAGGCCCACGGCCGACGTCGTGCGCGGCTTCCGCGCGGGGCGCGGCTCGGACCCGAGCAACGGATTCCTGATGGACCTCGAGCCGCCGCGCGTGCTCGCGGGCTGGGCGGCGAGCGTCGAGCAGGCTCGGCCGGTCGACGACGGCACGCTGGTCGTGCGGCTCGCCTTCCGGACCGTGTGCCGGGCGGCGCCCGTGCGCGGCGACGTGCTGATCGTGGGTGGCACGGCACTCGACGTCCTGCGGACGGGCCTGGCAATCGCGGGCGGGCGCTACGAGGTATCGGTGCGTCCGGTCACGCCGGTCGCGGACCCCGCCGCCTTGCTCGGGATCGGGGAGCTGCTCGTGGGCTTCTCCCCGGCGCGCGCGGCGCGCGTCGGCTCCGCCTGCTGGCTCGGCTTCTCGCCGACGTATGCGGGGCGCGCGCCGGTGGTCGTGCCGGAGGTCCAGCTCGGCCTGCGCTTCTCCGAGCCGATGGAGCCGACGCCGGACGACTACGAGACGCTGCGGATCGTGCGCGGCGCCGAGCGCGACGACGTGGACCCGAGCCGCATCGTGCCGGCCGTGGCGATCGTCTCTGGCGGCGCGGACCAGGTGGTCCTGCAGCCGCTCCTGCCCCTCGCGCACGCGGCCGGCGCGTCGGAGCCCTACCACTTCCGGCTGCTCGGCGGGCGTGACCTGGCCGGGAACCCCGTGCAGCACCTGGGCCTCTTCCCCGCGGTGGACTTCTTCCTCGACCCGGCCGCCGCGAGCCAGCGCAACGGCGGGCTCGTGCTGCGCTTCCAGGACACCGACGAGGTCGGACCGGACGGCCTCCCCGACGTGCGCGGGCAGTTCTTCCACGACCTCGCACGCGGGCACCTGCGCGGCCGGCCGCCGGCGGTGACCGGGTACCCGGTGGACCGCACGAACCCCGTGCCCGGGATCATGATCCCGTTCCCGCCCGGGGTGCAGACGCCGCTCGTGCCGCTCGGGAGCAAGATGCAGGCGGTGTGGCGCTACTGCGACCTCGGCTGGAACGTGCGCGACGAGACCAAGTACAACCTGGACGTGCTCGGCCTCTCCTGGGCCCCGCGCGGCGGGCTCGTGATCGCGGACTTCTATCCGCTGTTCGAGATCCGCCTGGCCCACAGCCGGTTCCTCCCCGACGAGGCGATCGACAACCGCTTCCTGACGCCGCTCTACCGGAACTCGGGCCTCCCGGGCGGGCCCGCGCCGTTCGCGGACAACGTCCTGATGGACCCGCTGAGCCCGCAGACGGTCGTGCATCCCCGCGCGCTCGGGTACACGGTGCGCGCGGCGGACCTGTTCGTCGCCAGCTCGGGGACGGTGATGCTGCCCTATCCCCTCAACCGTGGGCCGGGACCCGACCTGACCTACACCTGGCGCGACACGGCGGTGCTGGCCAAGGCCGGGCCGAACGGCGCCGGGATCCCGCTCGGCGTCGAGGCGAGCCGAGCGGTGGACCTCGAGCCGATGGCGGGGACCATCGCGCCGCCGGGCAGCGTGCCGAGCTTCGGGCTGCCACTCCTGATCGAGTACCGGTGCTTCCCCACCGACGTGGGCCTCGGGCTGAACCCGCTGGACATCTCGCTCGCGATCAACTCCTCCGCCCTGCCGGCCTTCCGGGCCTACTCGAGCGGTGGGATCAACACGGCCGGGCAGCCGGTGGTGGTCCTGCCGGACAGCGAGGACGTGCCGCAGGGCGGCTTCAACCCGAACTCGGGCCCGCCGGGCCGGCCCACGATGTTCTCGGCCGACAACGCCTTCTACATCGGCCAGCTCGACGTCGTCACGCGCCTCAGCCGCGCGCACACGATCTGGCTGGACACGCAGGCGGTGAACCCTGACTTCCAGCCGCCGATGGCCTCGCCCTCCGCGGGCGAGCTCCCCGCCGGCACGGCCGTGCAGCTCGCCTTCCGCGGCGCGCTCGGCTTCAGCGGCGCCGGCACCGCGCCCTTCGACGCGACGCGCCTCGACGCCTACGGCGAGCTCGACCAGGGCTCGGTCACCTTCCTGGACGGCGACGCGAGCTGGAAGACCTTCCTGTCCGCCCTGGACGGCGCGCGCTACGTCCAGGCGCGGCTCACCTTCGTGAACCACCTGCCGAGCGGCGCGAGCCCGTTCCTGGCGTCGCTGGCGCTGGCGTACGAGACCGACTGACGGAAGGGGCGCGCGAGGAACGTGCGCCCCGGTCGATCCGGACCGGCGGAGGTCGATGCCGGAGGCAGCGTCCTCCGACGGTCAGTGCCGGAAGTGCCGCGTCCCGGTGAAGACCATCGGCACGCCGCGCGCGTCGCAGGCGGCGATCACGTCCTTGTCGCGCATCGAGCCGCCCGGCTGGACGATCGCCGTGACGCCGGCGTCGATCGCGGCCTCGACGCCGTCGGGGAACGGGAAGAAGGCATCCGAGGCGAGCACCGAGCCCTTCGCGCCCGCGCCGGCCTTGCGCACGGCGAGGTGCACGGAGTCGACGCGGCTCATCTGGCCGGCGCCGACGCCGAGGACGCGCGTGCCGGCGGCCAGCACGATCGCGTTGGACTTGACGTGCTTGGCGACCTTGTTGGCGAAGAGCAGCGCGGCGAGCTGCTCCTGCGTGGGCTTCGCCTTCGTCACCGGCTCGGCCTTCGCTGTGCCGCCGACGGCGAGGTCGCGCTCCTGCAGGAGGAACCCGCCGCGCAGCGGCTTGACCTCGAGCGCTGCGGCACCCTTGCGGGCCGTGCCCAGCGGCCCGCAGGCCAGCAGGCGCACGTTCTTGCCCCACTTCGCGCCGGTCTTGAGGCGCTCGAGCGCGTCCGGCGCGAAGGCGGGCGCCAGGATCGCCTCGACGAAGCGGTTCTCGGACACCAGGAACTCGGCCGAGGCCAGGTCGACCTCGCGCGTGAAGCCCAGCACCGAGCCGAAGGCCGAGAGCGGATCGCCGGCCCAGGCCCCGGCCAGGGCCTCGGCGATGCGCGGCGCGGCGGCGGCGCCGCAGGGGTTGTTGTGCTTGAGCACGCACACGAAGGGCTCGTCGAACTCGAGGCACAGCGCCAGGGCCGAGTCGAGGTCGACGAAGTTGTTGTAGGAGAGCTCCTTGCCCTCGCCGACGACCTCGGCCGTGGCCGCGCTCGGGCCCGGCTCGCCGGTCAGGTAGAGGGCCGCGCGCTGGTGGCTGTTCTCGCCGTAGCGCAGGCCGCGCGCGAGCCGTCCGGCCAGCGAGAAGGCGCTCGGGAAGCTCCACTCGCCCGCCGCGCGCGCGTCCTCCGCGAAGAGCCAGCGGCTGATGGCCGCGTCGTAGCGCGCCGTCAGGGCGAAGGCCTTCTGCGCCAGCGCGCGCCGCAGGCCCTCGCTCGTGGCCCCGCCGCCCTTCACCAGCTCGTCGAGCACGCGGCCGTAGTCCGCCGGGTCCGTCACGACCGTCACGAAGCGGTGGTTCTTGGCCGCCGAGCGCACCATCGAGGGGCCCCCGATGTCGATCTGCTCGATCGCCTCGGCGCGCTCGACCCCCTCCTTCGCCACGGTGGCCTCGAAGGGATAGAGGTTCACGCACACGAGGTCGATCGGCGCGATCGCGTGCTGCTCCAGCGCGCGCTGGTGCGTCGGCTCGTCGCGCAGGGCCAGCAGGCCGCCGTGGATCTTCGGGTGCAGCGTCTTGACGCGCCCGTCCATCATCTCGGGGAAGCCGGTGTGCTCCGAGACCTCGCGCACGGGGATCCCGGCCGCGCGCAGGAGCTTGAGCGTCCCGCCGGTCGCCAGCAGCTCGACCCCGAGCTGGCTGAGCTGCCGGGCGAAGGACTCGAGGCCGGTCTTGTCGGAGACGCTGAGCAGGGCGCGCTGGATCTTCATCGGGGTGTCGGGCGAGTCGGGGCGAGCCGCGCATCGTAGCGCGCACGTCCCTCCGCGTCCGGGGGGCGGCGTGGGCCGCTCGAGGCTCCCGCGGCAGGAGAAGCCCAAGCCTGCATCCCGGCGCCCGGCCGCCGCGTAGAGGGGAGGGTGAAGCTCGGCAAAGCCATCGTCCTCGTGGCCCTGGGCCTGGGAAGCCTCGCGCTCCTCCCGGGGTGCTTCTCGATGAAGAAAACGACCGTGGAGGAGCGCCTGCTCGCCCTGGAGAAGAACGCGCCGCTGCGGGGCCGCGTCCAGACCCTCGAGCGGCGCGTGACGATCGGCGGGGAGGAGCTCGCGGCGAGCTTCCGGTACTTCCGGGCCGGGTCGAGCGGCCCAGATCGGCCGGTGATCGTGCTGGTGCACGGGACGCCGAGCTCGATGGTGACCTGGACGGCCAGCGTCCTCGGGCCGGACGGGCTGGCCGAGGACTGCGACGTCTACGCGCTCGAGATGGTCGGGCACGGCACGACGCGCACGGAGCTCGAGCGCTACGACTTCGAGCGCGGCGCCGAGTGGATCCAGGCCTTCCTGGAGGCGCTCGACCTGCGCGGGGTGACCCTGGTCGGCAACAGCTACGGCGGTGAGTTCGCCTGGCGCGCGGCCCTGGACGACCCGCAGCGCGTCGCGCGCCTCGTGCTGATGTCGAGCTCGGGCTTCCCGCGGCGCGACGACGAGTGGCTGCCGGAGGAGGTCAAGATGCGCGAGCTGTCGCTGGCGAAGATCGGGTGGCTCTTGAACTCCAGGGAGCGCGTACGCGGCGCCCTGGCGCCACACTTCCAGACACCGGTGCCGGACGAGCACGTCGAGGAGGTCTACCTCGTGTGCTCGAACCGCGACAACTGGCACGCGATGATCGACCTCGCGCGCGACGAGAACGGCCTGCGCAGCCCGGAGCTGGCGGCGCTGCAGCAACCCACGCTGCTGCTGTGGGGCGCCCAGGACGTCGCCTACCGCCCCGAGCGCTTCGGCGCGCTCTTCCGCGACACGATCCCGCGCGCACGGCTCGAGCTGCTGGCGGGCGCCGGGCACTACCCGCAGGAAGAGCAGCCGGCGGCCGTGGCGCGCGCGATCGCGGACTTCGCGCGGGAGGAATGAGGTGCTGGCGGCGCTCCTCCTCGCGCTGCAGGCCGAGCGCATCGACCCGCGCACGGCGAGCTGGGACGTGCTCGTGCGCGAGGTCTTCGATCCGGCCTGGATCCTGCCGGAGGGCCTGCCGCTGGCCAAGGGCGAGGCGGGCCTCGCGCTGGAGCTGGAGGTCGAGCTGGCACGGCTCGTCACGCTCGTGGCGGAGCCGAGCGCCGACGATCCGGGTGCCCCGCGCGGCCTCGGCGATCTGGTGGCCGCCAGCCGCGGGCTCGACCGGGCGGGCCGCGCGGCGCTGCTCGCGCGCTTCGAGCAGGCCCAGCCGGAGCTCGGGCGCAGGCTGGCCCCGATCGCGCGCGAGCTCCTCGCCGACGAGGGCCTGCGCGCGCGGCGCTGGAACCCGGAGGAGGACCGCGCCGACGACGGCATCCTCCTCGCGCGCCCGCTGACCCTCGCCGGCATCGATTCGGCACCCTGGAAGGAGCTGCGCGGCTCGCGTCTCGTCCAGCAGGGCGCGGCGCTCGTGCGCGCCGACCTGGCGACGATCAAGGCCGTCGAGAACGACTTCCCGCGCTATCCGGGCCGGCCGGGAACGAGCTACGAGTCGATCGTGCCCGTGCCGGGCTCGCACCTGCGCGGCCTCGACCCCGCCGGCCGGCCCTTCGCCGCGCTGCGCGTGCGCTTCGAGAGCGACCTGCCCTTCCCCTTCTCGAGCTACGCCTGCGACCTGCGCATCCTGAACCGCGTGCGCGCCGACGGCCGCGTGGCCTGCGACATCGCCTCGCCCAGCCGGGACTTCCACTGGATGGCCGGGCGCGACCTCTTCCTGCCGGTCCGCGCGAGCGACGGCAGCTTCCAGGGCGAGCTGGTCGTGCGCCTCTTCGGCTTCGACCTGCGCGGCGTGCCGGACGGCGACGAGGCGCGTCGCGCGGGGTTGCGCGCCTCGCTCGGGAGCCTGAAGCGCGAGGCGGAGGCGCTCTACCTCGAGCGCGGGACGGGCGGCACTCCATCGGGCGGGGCGCTGCCGGACTTCGCGGTGATCGCGCGGCGGTGAGGCCGCGGAACGCAGGGCTGGAGGCGGGCAGGGACGACATCGGACGGGCGGAGCCGGGCTGGAGCCTGGCGGTCCCGGGGGTAGGCTGGGCGGAGCGATGGGCCGCTTCGTGGCGCTGCTGCGCGGGATCAACGTCGGCGGGAACCGCAAGGTACCGATGGCCGAGCTGCGCGCGCTGGCGGAGGAGCTCGGCTGGACCGAGCCGCGCACGTACATCCAGAGCGGCAACCTCGTGTTCGGAGCGCGCGGCAAGGCGCCGGGGCTCGCGGAGCGGCTCGAGCGCGCGCTCGAGGAGCGCTTCGGCTTCGCCGTGCCCGTCGTCGTGCGCGACGAGCGGGCCTGGCGCGCGCTCGTGAAGGCCAGCCCGTGGCCGGCGCTGACCGGGAAGGACCCCGCGCACGTCCTGGCCGGGCTCGCCAAGGACTCGATCCGCCGCACGGCCGCGGCCGAGCTGGCCGAGCGCGCGCAGGGCGCCGAGCGCGTGGCCCTCGCGGGCGGCGTGCTGTGGATCCACTATGCGGCCGGGATCGCGCGCTCGAAGCTCACCCCGGCCCTGCTCGACCGCTGCGCGGGCTCGAGCGTGACGGCCCGCAACTGGACCACCGTGCTCGAGCTCGAGAGCCTGCTCGCCGCTCCATGACCCCCACGCCGCTCGACGACCTGCCCCGCAAGCTCGACCTGGCCGAGGCCTTCGCGCGCTTCCACGAGCACTGGAGCCCGAAGGTCGCCGGCGACGTGAACGACTTCCAGGTCAAGCTCGCCAAGCTCCAGGGCGAGTTCGTGTGGCACCAGCACGAGCGCGAGGACGAGCTGTTCCTGGTGGTGAAGGGTCGCCTGACGATGCGCTTCCGCGCCGGCGACGTGGTGCTGGAGCCGGGCCAGCTCCTGATCGTCCCGCACGGCGTCGAGCACTGCCCGGCGGCCGACGAGGAGTGCTGGGTGCTCTTGCTCGAGCCCGCCACGACCCTCAACACCGGCGACGTCGAGAGCGAGCGCACGGTGCGCCGGCTCGAGCGGCTCGACTGATGCTCCCGGGGAGGGATCCGCCGCCACCCAGGCCGAGCTGGCCCGGGCGGCAGATCCTTGTCGAGCCGCGGCCCTTCTTGACAGCTCGCTCAGGAACGCTGCTAGGCTCGCCGGCATGCGAGCGTCCGTCCTGGCGCTGATCCTCTGTCAAGCCTCCTGCGGCAGGACAGAGGAGGCCGACGGACGCCCGGGGTCCTCGCCGGCCCGTTCCCCGATCCTCTTCATCAGCTTCGACACCCTCGGTGCCGAGCACACCTCGCTCCACGGCTACTCCCGGGACACCACCCCGATCATGGCCGGCCTCGGCGAGGAGTCGGTCGTCTTCGAGCGTTGCCTGGCCAATGCGCCCTACACACGGGCGAGCTACGTCTCGCAGTTCAGCGGCCTGCTGCCGTCCTGCTCCTCCGTCGATCGCGAGGCCTTTCGCGAGAAGCACGGACGGGCGCCGCGCACCTGGGAGGTGTTCCGGATCACGGAGGGACGGCGGACCCTGACGGAAACGCTGCGGGCCGGCGGCTACCGCACCGCGGCCTTCATCGACAACCACAACGCCGGCGAGGCCTTCGGGATCGGACAGGGCTTCGAACACTTCGACACCGGGGCCGCGGACGTGGCCATGCCGGACAGCGAGAGCGGGATCCGGCGGATCGTCCCGGCCGTGCTGGCCTGGATCGACTCGCTGCCGCGGGGCACGCCCTTCTTCGTCTTCGTGAACGCCGCGGACACCCACAAGCCGTACCTGCCCGGGCCGGACTTCCTGGACCGCTACAAGGGGGACACCGACGGCGAGCCGGACGCGGAGTATCCCGTCGGCATCGGCGGCTTCGGCGTGGTCGACATGGAGCACGTGGAGGACTACTTCCAGGAGCCTCCCTTCCCCACGCGCATGCGCACGGCCCCGATCGTGGCGCGCTACGACGAGGAGGTCCTGCGCCTGGACCAGGACTTCGGGCGGCTCATCGCCGGGCTGCGCGAGCGGGAGCTGCTCGACGACATGCTCCTCGTGATCAGCGCCGATCACGGCGAGGCCATGGGACAGCCCGACTTCAAGTTCGGGCACGGCACTCATGTGGAGCAAGTGCTGCACGTCCCCTTGCTGATGCGCTTTCCCGGCCGGCGGTACGGCGGGCTGCGCATCGCGGCTCCTGTCCAGCTGCTGGATCTGTATCCGACGCTCGCGGACTGGGCTGGGCTCGAGGCCCCGGACTACTTGCAGGGGCAGTCGCTCCTGCCGCTCCTGGACGGCGGGTCGCTCGGGGAGCGCAGCTTCGTGCACGAGACGGGCCGCCTGACCACGACCTCGGTGAGCGAGGGTCACTGGCGGCTGGCCGTCAGCTATCCGGGAGCGTCCAATCACTGCGTGCTCAGCGCCCGCGGACGGGCGTGGCTGGCCGAGAACCACCCCGAGCTGGGCGGGGACTACTTCGTGGTGACCGGCCTGAACAGGAGGCTCGCCAGCGATCCGAGGGCCCGGGCGATCCTGCTGGAGGCGCGCGCCGCCCTGAAGGGGCCCTTCTTCGAGCTCTTCGACACGCGGGACGACCCGCACCTGCTGCGGGACCTCGCGCAGGAGAAGCCCGAGATCGTCGCCCGCCTCCGCCAGCGGCTGCAGGCGTCGCAGGAGCTCTCGCGCACCGAGCGCACGCGCATGCCGGTGCAGGCCGTGGCCTTCGAGCATCCGATGGATCTCGAGGAGCTCAGACGCCTGGGCTACGTCGGGGACGACGGCGAGGTGGACGACTGAAAGGCTGGCAGACAGGCCGCGGCCGAGGTCCGCGGCGAGCGCGGTCGATCCCGCAGAGGTCCTGAGCTCAGTCCGGTGAGGCCGCCCCGCCGTACCCGAGCGCCTGCAGCATCTCCTCGCGCGCGCGGCGCTCCTCGTCGGTCTCGTCGCCGCCCACCGTCCCCAGGCCGAGCTGGCTCTGGCGGTAGATCTGGTCCAGGCGCTGCGGCCAGTCCGGCCGCTCGCGCGCGAGCTCGAGGAACACGTTCTTGCGCTCCCTCGGGTCGGCGGCGAGGTCGTAGAGCTCGAAGCGCTCCTCCTGCGGCGGCTTCGCCTCCGCGTCGGCCGGGAAGTAGACCATCTTGAAGCGCTCGTCGCGCAGCGCGATCTGCGTGCGCTGGGCCTCCGGACGGTGGGTCTGGGCGATGTGCACGGCGGCCGTGCGCGGGTTGAACAGCGAGGCGCCGCGCTGGCCGGGCAGGGGCGGGAGGCCGGCGGCCTCGAGCAGGGTCGGGACGACGTCGAGGTGCGAGACGAGGCCCTGCGCGGCGCGCGCCAGGTCCGGTCGGCGCGGGTCGCTCTCGGGCAGGCGCACGATCAGCGGCACGTGGATGAGCTCGTCGCTGAGGCGTTCCACGTGGCCGATCAGGGTGTGCTCGCCCAGCCCCTCGCCATGGTCCGAGGTGAAGACGATCAGGCTGTCCCGGTACAGGTCGTGGCGCTCGAGCTCGGCGAAGAGCTGGCCGATCGCGCGATCGACGTAGGCCACCTCGGCCGCGTAGCGCCGGCGCACCTCGTCGGCCGGAACCTCGTCGTTGAGCCAGAAGCGCACCGTGCAGGTCGCCGCCGGGCGCTCGCCGCGGTCCACGACCAGGCGCGCCAGCGGCGCCGCCTGCATCTGGCGCGCCGCCTCCCACTGCACCGCGACGGGCTTGCCGTCCTCGAGGCACTCGAAGCGGCGCACGCGGAAGCGCCGCAGGGGCGCGACGGGCGTGAACTCGAAGACCGTGCGGCCGGGGCCGAGGACGAGCTCGTGCTCGCGGCGGTTCGTGTCGGCGATGCCGAAGCGTTCGAGCGCCTCGCCGTCCTTCTTCACCTCGACCTCGCGCACGGTCGCGCCGTGGGAGTTGTAGGGCTCGTGCGGATCGGCGAAGTGCGCGAACAGGAACAGCGGCCGCGCCGGATCGCGCCCGGCCAGGCTCTCGGACAGGCGCGGGCTCGTCTCGGCCGCCACCGCGAGGTCGCGGTAGCGCAGGTCGTAGTGCTCGAAGCCGCGGCTGGAGCTCTCCTTCTTGTTCACGGGGTTGAGCGTGCCGAGGCTGATCACCGCGCGGGTCTCGTAGCCCTGCTGCCCCATCCACTCGGCCAGGAGCGGCAGCTCCTTCGGCACCGGCTGACCGTTGTTCAGCACCTTCGTCTCGAAGGGCGGCCGCGACGAGAACAGGCTCATGTGCGAGGGCAGCGTCATGGGCGCCGCCGCGAAGGCGCGCTGGAACGTGACGCCCTCGCCCGCCAGCCGGTCGAGGTTCGGCGTGTCGTAGCGACCCGCGGCATCGAGGATGGCGTCGGCCCGCAGCGTGTCGATCACGAGGAAGACGACGTCGACCGGCCCGGACGGCTTCCACGCGGAGCCGGGCGCGGCGGGGGCGGCGCTGGACGTCGCGGCGGGCGGGGTCGGGGCACCGGCCTCGGAGCAGCCGGCCGCAGCGAGAGCCAGCAGGCCGAGGAGTCGCGCCGGGAGCGTGGAAGAGCTTTCCATGTCGGGCTGTTTCGGCCTCGATCCGGGAGTTCTTGAGGGACTCGCCCCGGTTGCCCCGGTGTCTGGCCGCGGCGAGGCGCGCGTCACTGCCCGTAGCCGAGGGCCTGGAGCATCTCCATCGCGACGGCGTCCACCTCGATCTCCTGCGAGTCCGGCCCGCCGCGCAGGCCGTCGCGCGGGTCGAAGCCCAGCCGCCGCTGCAGGCCCTCGAGGAGGTAGCCGAGCAGGACCGGATCCTCCTCGACCCGGTTGCGGCCCTCGCCCGGGTCCCCGGCCAGGTCGAACAGGGCCGGCAGGGAGCCGCTCTGGTAGACGAGCTTGTGGTCGCCCCGCCAGTAGCCCCACATCGTGAGGAAGCGATCCTCGCGCGGGCAGTAGGCGTGCGCGACGAGGTCCTCGCGCGCGCGGAAGCCGGGATCCGCGAGGGCCGGCACGAGGCTGCGTCCCTGGCCGCCGGCGGGTCCGCGGACGCCGACCAGGTCGCCCAGGGTCGGCAGGATGTCCAGGCCCGAGGCCAGCGTGTCCGGGCGCCGCGCCGCGGCCTCCAGGCGCGAGGGGAGCCGGATGAGGAGCGGGACGCGGAGCATCTCCTGGTACGTCGTCGCGCCGTGCCCGATGCCCGCCTCGCTCTTGCCGTCGTGCTCGAGGAAGGCCTCGCCGTGGTCGGAGAACACGCACACCACCGCCTCGTCGAAGAGGCCGGCCGCCTCGAGCGCCCTGCGCACGTCCCCCACCACCGCGTCGGCGTAGGCCAGGTTCTCCTCGTAGTGCGCCTTCATGCGCGCCATCTCCGCGGCGCTCGGCACGAGCTCGCGGTTCTTGATGCGCCGCGCGGTCAGCACCCCGCCGTCGAGGCCCGGCTCCGCGTCCGCCGTCAGGCTGCCCCGCCAGGGCGCGGGCGGATCGTAGGGGCGGTGCGGCTCGATCAGGTGCAGCCACAGGAAGAGGGGCCGCTCGTCGTCCGCCGCCAGCACGCGCGCCAGGGGCGGCAGCACCTCCTCGCCGTAGACGACCTCGCGCCCGGGCCGCGAGCGCTCGCGGTAGACCTCGATCATCTCCTCGAAGCCGCGCTCGAAGCCCACGCGCGACGAGCCGTTCAGGCTGTGGACGAGCGCCACCGTGCGGTAGCCCTGGTCGCGGAAGCACTCGGGCCAGGTCCGGAACGTCTCCGGCAGGCGGTGCGACTCCCAGTAGGTCCCGTGCTCCCAGGTGAAGCGCTCGGACAGCATCGAGCTGACCGAGGCCATCGTGTAGCTGGCCACGGCGTGCGCGCGCTCGAAGCGCGCGCCCTCGGCGGCGATGCGGTCGAGCTGCGGCGTCAGCCCGGGGCGGCCGCCGTAGCAGGAGAGGACGTCGGCCCGGCAGGCGTCCAGCAGGATCGCCACCACCGGCGCGCGGGCGAGCTCGCGGCGCCACGCATCGGCCGCGTCGGCGAGGGGTGGCCCGGCCGCGCTCCCTCCGCGCACCACCGGCGCGACCCAGGTGCCGATCGCGCCGCGTCCGGAGGCCCCCTCGAGCTCGAGGGCCAGGCGCACGAGCCGGCCCTGGAAGCGCTCGAGCGAGACGTCCGCCGCGCCCAGCTCGCCCCGCGCGACGGGGCCCTCCCAGAGGACCTCGCTCGGGCCGCCGCGAGGCGTCACGCGGACCCGGAAGGTGGCCGGGCCCGCAGCCTGCGCGGCGACCAGGGCCAGCCGGGCGTGGAAGCGCGCGGCCGCTGGGACCTCGAGGTGGAAGCGCGCGGTCGCCCCGGAGGCCATCTCGATGGCCGACTCGCCGTCGGAGAGCGGGCGCAGCGCCAGGCCCTCCGGGAGCCGCTCCGCCTCCCAGCGCAGCCGTGCCGCCGCGACGGGATCGGCGCGCTCGAGCACGAGCGGGCGGAACTGGGCGCTGAAGCGCAGGCCGGAGCGGGACTCGCCCCCGTGGAGCTCGGCCGCGGTGCGGGCCGCCGCGAACTCGAAGGCCAGGCGATTCTCGCCGCGCACCTGCAGCTCGGCCGGGAGCGTCAGCGCGAGCGGCTCCCAGCGGTCCGTGAGCTCGAAGCGAGCGATCTCGACCCCGTTGAGGCGCGCCACGGCCGGGCTCGCCTCGCCCCGCAGCACGAAGCCCCGCACCTCGGTTGAGACGGTGGTCTGGCAGGGTTGCGCGACGTGGAGCTCGATCTCCGCCAGGGGCGCGTCGCTCCACAGCTCCGCCCTGCCGGCGCCTTCGAGGGGCCGCTCGGGGAAGGCCCAGCCCTGGCGCAGGGCCCAGCGCACCTCGAAGGAAGAGAAGTCCAGCCGCTCGAGCTCGGTGCGGCGCTCCGCGTGCCCGAGCTCGGCCGCGAGGTCGTAGTTCGCGGGCGGCCCCTCCGGGGGGGCCGGGACAGGGGCCTGCTGGCCGCAGGCGGCGAGCGCGGCGGTGACGGCCAGGATGGACGTGCCCCTGGCCCAAGCGGGAGAGATCCTGCGCATCGGCTGCTTCCCCTCGTGCGCCACGGGGCCGAAAGGGCCCGAAGTGACGCCTCGGAGCGAAGGCTATCCCTCCCTCCGGCCCCCTGCGGGAGATTCCCGGCCGGCCTCCGAGCGCGAGCGCAGGTCGCGCGACCGGCGCCCCGGCTCGCCCGGGCCGGGAGGAGCTGGGCCCCGGCCGGCCCGCGCGCCCCGCGTCTACTTCCCGGCCTTGTCCAGCTTCCCGCCCTCGCCGCCCTTGCGCAGGAAGGCGTGGATGAAGTCGTCCAGGTCGCCGTCGAGGACCGCCTGGATGTTGCCCTTCTCGACCTCGGTGCGGTGGTCCTTGACCATCTGGTAGGGCTGCATGACGTAGGAGCGGATCTGGTAGCCCCAGGAGATCTCGCCCTTCTCGCCGTAGAGCTTGGTGATCTCGGCGTCGCGCTCGGCGTCGCGCAGCTTGGCCAGCTTGGCCTTGAGCAGCGAGAGCGCCATGGCGCGGTTCTTGTGCTGGCTGCGCTGGCTCTGGCAGCGCACGATGATCCCGGTCGGGACGTGCACGACGCGCACGGCCGACTCGGTCTTGTTCACGTGCTGGCCGCCGGCGCCGCCGGCTCTCATGGTGTCGATGCGGATCTCGGACTCGTCGATCTCGATCTCGTCGTCCTGCTCGACGTCGGGCGTCACGTCGACCGAGGCGAAGGCGGTCTGGCGCCGCGCCTGCGCGTCGAAGGGGCTGATGCGCACCAGGCGGTGCACGCCGGCCTCGGCCTTGAGGTAGCCGAAGGCGTAGGGACCCTTGATCTGCAGGGTCGCGCCGCGGATGCCGGCCTCGGGCTCGTCGACGCGCTCGACCTCCTCGAGCTCGTAGCCGTGGGCGTTGGCCCAGCGCGTGTACATGCGCAGCAGGATCCCGGCCCAGTCGCAGGCGTCGAGCCCGCCGGCGCCGGCCGCGATCTGCAGGAAGCAGCCGGCCGGGTCGTGGGGGCCGCCCAGGAGCACCTGGAACTCGAGCTCGCCCACGTCCTTCTCGACGGCGTCGAGCGTGCGCTCGAGCTCCTCGGTCACCTCGGCCGTCGAGGCGCCGTCCTCCTTGCCCATCTGGACGAGGAGCTCGGCCTCCTCGATGGCCCGGTCGGCGTGGCGGACCGTCTCGACGATCTTGCGCAGGCCCTTCATCTCGGCCACGACCTTCTGGGCCCGGCCCTGGTCGCTCCAGAAGTCCGGCTGGACCTGCAGCGCGTTCAGCTCGTCGAAGCGCGCGTTCTTGCGGGCGTAGTCAAAGACCCTCCTTGAGCTGGGCGATCCGCTGCTGGACGAGTTCGGCGCGCTCCTGGAGGTCGGTGAGGCTGGGCATGGGGGCGCCGATGATAGGCGCTCGGCCGGGCCAGGGGAACGAGCGAGCGAGCGCGCCGGCATGGCGACGGGTATCCTCGTGGACGGAGGTCGCCCATGGCACGCCCGCACCGCCCGCTGCTCACCGTCCTGTGCCTCGCCGCGCTGGCCGGCGCCACGCGCGCGCAGCTCGAGCCCGCACGGGAGCCGCTGCCGCGCGGGCTCGCCGGCTGGACGCCGCCGAGCACGCTCGGCGCGACGACGCCGGAGCCGGCGCGGGCGCCGCTCCTGCGCTGGAGCGGACCGCGCCCCGGCCTCAGCGCGAGCGACGAGCAGATCATCGCGCTGTTCGCCCCCGAGCCGCCGCCGGTGACGCGCGCGGAGCTCGAGGAGGGCGGCGCCGGCGCCCTGCGCTACCACGGGCTGCCGGGCGGGATCGTGCTCGGCTGCGTGGCGCGCGCGCCGGCCGAGCTGGCGGGCGCGCGCCTCTCGGGCAGCGTCGAGCAGGGCCTCGCGCTCGCGCTCGCCGACGGACGCCGGATCGCCTGCCCGCCGATCGAGCCCGCCACCCTGCGCGCCGCGCTCGCCTTCACGGCCCAGCCCGTCGATGCGCTCGTCCACCTCGTGCCGTTCGCGGGCGTCGCGCCGCGCGTGGCCCCGGCCTTCGCCGGCGGCGCGCTCGAGCCGCTGCTCGTGCGCCTGGATGCCCTGCCGCACCGGGTGATGCCGGAGACGCGCGTGTGGAAGAGCCTGATCGTCGACCGCGCGGCGCGCTGCACCCTGCGCGGGACCGAGCTCGTCCTGACGGCCGACCTCGAGGTGCGCTTCTACGCCAAGCTCGGAGACACGGGCCAGGCGCTGCACGCCCACACGGCCGAAGCCCTGGCCAGCGACTTCGTCGGTCCGCGCACCGCGCCCGACCTGTCGGACGAGCTGGCGCCGCTGGCGGAGCTGGCCGGCTGGCTCGCCTTCCTGCGCCTCGCGGCCGAGCTCGATCCGCAGGGGATCGCGGCGCTGCGCAGAGAGGCTGCGCAGTAGTGCCGCGGCCGCAGGCCGCGGCACCCTGCCAGGCTCTCTGGATCGTCCTCGGCGCGCGATCCTCGCGCGCCCTTCTGATCCTTGCAGGCGCTGACGGACGTTAGCTTCCTTCTTCGGCCTCGGCGGCGATGCGGCGGTAGACCTCGACCTGCGCGCGGAAGGTGCGCTCGGCCTCGGCGCGCTCGGACTCGGCGATGCTCTCGCCGCGCGCCGCCCAGAGCTGCTCCACGCAGCCGATGGCCCACAGCGCGCTCTTGCGGCTGGCGCGGATCGGCTGGCCGGCGACGCGCACGGTGACCGGGTTCGTGTGCAGCTGGGGGTAGGAGCGCAGCGCGACCCAGCTGCTCCGCGCGAGCGTGACCTCGAAGGCCAGCGCGTGCACCCGTCCGTCGGCCGGGACCTCCTGCGCGGCGGCCACGCGGCCGTTGACGACCAGCTCCACCCGGCGCACGTCCGAGTCCGGCAGCTCGCCGCCGGTCGCCGTGCCGAGCGGCAGCTCGCGCGCGAAGGCGACCTCGGCCCGCACCGCGACCGGGCCCGGCTGCGCGAGCTCGAGCGTGTCCCCCAGCGCCTTGCCGCCGACCGTGAAGGCCAGCGCGTGCGCGTAGCCGTCGGAGACGTAGGAGCGCCCCTCGGCCAGCCCGCGCGCCCAGGCGGGGAAGCGCAGCGCCTCGACCGCGCCGAGCTGCACGTACACGCGCCCCTCGCCCACGCGGCTGCCGCTGATGCAGGGGAAGTCGGTCTCGCCGCTGATCTTCAGCGGGAAGCCGCAGTTCATCAGGTGGTACCAGCAGTTCCACTCGGCCAGGCGCTGGGTGTTCATGCCCCCGATGAAGTCGCACAGGCCCTGCGGCACCGTGACGAAGATCTCCTGGGCGCCGATGCCGTTCAGCTCGGGGATGCACAGGTTCGGCAGCTCGCGCGTGGCCTGCTCGATGTTGTGGGCGAGCTCGCCCGGGCCGAGCAGGCCGTCCTGGTTGTGGTCGCCCGCGCGGAACTCGAAGGGCAGGAGGCCGGCCGCGGCCTCGGCCGGCGACAGGCGCTCGTCGGCGTTCCCGTCCAGCGCCGTCAGGAGCCGCCGCGCCGCGTTCTGCGGCACGACCTGCAGGCCGCTGGCGGAGTGCGCGTAGCCCGTGAAGGCGCCCTGCGCCCTGGCCCAGCGGAAGAGCGGCGTGGTCCAGGTCGGCCAGCCCTCGGTGCCCTCCGAGCCGGGGTAGACCTGGTCCGTCAGGTTGAGCAGGCACGCGTGGCCGAGGGCCTGCGAGCCGAAACCGCTGATCTCGAGGTCGTACTTGAGGACGGTGAAGGGCTCGCTGATCGGATGCGACTCGGGCGTGAAGAACTGGCTCTGGAAGCGGAAGCACGGGCCCCAGGTGAGCAGGCACCCGACGTGCAGCCCCTCGCCCTTCACGTGCAGGAACATGTCCTCGGCCAGGACGCCCTCGGTCGGCTCGCTGTAGTGCGCGCAGCCGGCGGCGTGGATGTGGTGGTCGCCGCTGTAGAAGCCGCGCGCGCGCGGATCGATCCAGCGCTCGAGCTCGACGCGGATCACGGGCTCGCCCCCGCTCGGGACGGTCACCGTGCGCGTGCGCAGCGCGTACTCCGGCCCGCGGCCGTACTCCATGACGAGCTCACCCGGCGGGAGCCGCACCGAGCTCCCGTCGGCGCGGTAGATCTGGTCCTGGAAGAAGAAGTCCGGCGCCAGACGCTTCGCGCGCGGCGGGTAGACGCGCCCGAGCGCGTCGCGGAAGGTGAAGCGGCCGACAGTCGGCTCCCCGTCCGCGTCGAGCACCTCGAGGCGCACCTCCACCGCCGGCCGCACCTCGAACAGGACCGGCACCTCGGCCCGGAAGCCGAGGTCCTGTGTCCCCTGGCCGATGTCGAAGACCAGCGTGGCCTCACGCCGCCCCGCCTCGGAGCTGGCGACCAGGGCCAGGGCGTACTCGAGCTCGAGGCCGCTCAGGTGCGGCGTCATCGGCGCGTCGCCGAAGACCTCGACGTCCAGGAAGCGCGTCGGGTCGGCCGGTTCCTCGCCCGTGCGTCGCCCGGAGACGATCGGACCCGCCTGCGGGCTGGTCACGCGCAGCGCCTTGGTGACCGTGCTCTCGTTGTGGATCTTGAGCAGCACCGGGACGTACCCCGTCTGCTGCAGCTCGGCCGCGCCCGGGCCGCGCCGCGCCTTGACGCGCTCCTCGGGCGAGATCGCGATCGCGACCACCACGCGCGGATCGAGCACGCGCTGGATCGCGCGCGCGTCACGCGCCGCGCAGGCCGTCTCCAGCGCGCGCGCCACGTCGGGCGGGAGCGGCGTGCCCAGGTACTCCAGCGCCTGCGCCAGGCGCCGTGCGTTCTCGGCCAGGGGCTGGCCCTCGACCTCGACGACGGTGAGCTCGGGTCCGGCCTGCCGGCAGGCGTGCGCGAGCGGCACGCCCGGCGAGAGCAGCAGCGCGAGGAGTCCCGGAACGGCCTTCAGCATGCGAGGGAGCGCGGGTCGGCCTCGCGCTCGACCCCGAAGGCTAGCCGGAGGCGCGCGGGGCCGCCATGTCACGCGGCTCGCGCTTCCGTGCGAGGGAGAGTGCCCTAGCTCGCCTGCGTCTCACTCGCCGATGCGCTCGCCCGCGCGGTAGAGGCCCGAGACCTCGGTGTCGAGCGCGCCGCTCGGGTCGAGCACGGTCCAGCGCCCTTCGCGCTTGCCGGCCACGAAGCTCCCCTCGGAGTGCAGCCGGCCGGTCTCGTGGTACGTGCGCCAGCGTCCGACCGGGCGGCCGTCCTCGTAGACGCCTTCGGCCATCGGATGGCCGTTCTCGTGGTAGTAGGTCCAGCCGCCGACGTGCTTCCCGTCCGCGAAGGTGCCGAGCGCCTGCGGGTTCCCGTTCTCGTACCACCAGCGCCACGGCCCGTCTTCCTCGCCGCCGCGATAGCCGCCCTCCTCCCAGGGCTTGCCGTCCGGATGCCAGGCGCGCCAGCCACCCTCGCGGACCCACTCGTCCTCGACC
>DASVAP010000283.1:0-3081 GCA_036376275.1 Planctomycetota bacterium
TCGTGAGCGTGGTGTAGTAGAGCTCGGGGCCGTCGATCGGGCTGTCGATGCGCTCGACGCGCGACGCGAGGATCTGGCCGTGGATCGCCTGGTCGGCGTGCTGGACCATCTCCTCCAGCGTGAAGCTCCGGATCTGCGCCAGGGCGGAGACACCCAGGAGGGTGCCCAGGGCTCCCAGCAGGAGGGCCGCGGCGGAGGCTCGTTGGATCGTTCTCATGGGTGGGGGAGCGGGTTGCGCCGGATCGGCGCCGAGCGGCTGGCCCTCATGGACCGGCCGACGATGTTAATCGCCGGCCCTTTTCCGGTGTGCCCCTTGTTCCGGGAAAGGTGCGGCGGAACCCTCATCCAGAGCCCTCGGCGGACCCGCGCGCACGCTGGACCGGGCTCCTGGAGGCCTCAGTGGGGGTGCGGATCCCCCTCCGGTGGGGGCAGCCCCAGGGCAGCGCGGACCTCGGCGTCGTCCGGCGCCTCGCGCAGGCTCTTCTCCAGGAGCGGCAGGCCGCGCCGGTCGCCGAGGCGCGCCAGGGCGAGCCCCAGGGCGCGCTCCTCGATCGGAGTGCGCACCACCGGTCGCCTCAGGGCCTCGTCGAGGAAGGCCTGGGCCTGGGCCGGGTCGCCGCGCTCCTCGGCGCAGGCGGCGGACTCGATCCAGGCCCACAGGTCGTCCGGCGTGGTGCTGCGCAGCCGGTCGAGGAAGCGCATGGCCTCGGCCGGCTCGAGCATCTCGCGGTAGGCCGCCGCCAGGGCCTGGTCGAGCACCGGCCAGGGCGCGTGGCGCTCCGCCAGGGGTTCGAGGTAGACGAGCGCCAGCTCGGGCATGCGCTTGGCGCGGCACAGCCAGGCGAGCCCCTCCCAGACCTCGACCGTCAAGGGATCGAGGACCTCCGGCACGGCTGCCGCGAAGGCGCGCAGCGCCTCCTCGTCGAGCTCGATCTGCTGGGCGCGCGTCTCGTAGGGCGAGGAGAGCCGCTGGGCGGCGAAGTGCAGGGCGAGGCCGCGCGCCAGCTCCGGGGCCTCGGGAGCGACCAGCGCGGCGGCGTTCGCGCGCTCGAGCGCGAAGGAGCGCTGCTGCGGCATGGTGCCGAGGAGCTCGCGCGCGCTCGGCCCGCGCGCGGCCTCGATCCGCATGAGCGGGCCGTGGGCGCCGAGCTCGTCCCGGAACGGACCACGCACGAGCCCGAGCGAGAGGTGCTCGAGCCGATCCACGTCGAGCAGGAGCGGGGCGAGCTCGCTGCCCGGCACCAGGCGCGCGTCGCCCGCGATCCAGGCCACGCCGACCGTCTGGCCCTCCAGCGCGAGGTCGGTCAACCGCGGCCCTTCCGCCGGGCTCCAGATCTCGCGTGCCTCGGACTTCCAGGTGACGATCGGGCCGGCCGCGGGCGCGGCCACGACCCAGCCGTAGTCGCCGTCGTCCAGGCGCTCGCGCGCCACGGCCGGCGCCAGCACCTCGCCCGGCGGCGGCCCACCGGCGAAGAGGCGCTCCTCGACCGCCGGCATCGCGCGGTGCCAGGCGGCGGTGCGGTCGACGGCGGCGAGGCCGAGGGTCGCGAGGACCGCGGCGCGCTCGGGCGTGAGCTGGCCGACGAAGAGCGCGCGCAGCCCGGGCCCGCGCTGCTCGACCGGGATGAGCGCGAAAGCGGTTCGCAGGCGGCGCGCGTCGGCCTCCAGCTCCTCCAGCGTCGGCGTCAGGAGCTTGCGATCGAGCGTCACCTGCCGTCCGCCGCCGCGCGCCGGCTCGACCGTCAGCAGGCCCTCCGGGAGCGGCCACACGAGCTCCGGCTCGACGCGCCGCGCGGCCCAGGGCGAGAAGCTCCACGGCTGCGCCCGCGGCAGGAGCCAGGGCAGCGCCGCGACGACCAGCGCGAGCGCGAGGACCGCGCCGCGCGCGCGCGCCTCGCCCAGGGCCACCAGCGCGAGGCCGGCCGCGGCCGAGCTCGCGCCCACCACGACCACGCTCCAGGCGAAGCTCGCCTCGCCGAGCTCTTCCGGCGCGAGGGGCGCGCCGGCGCGCGCGATCACGAAGGGCAGCGCCAGGAGCCCGAGCGCGGCACCCAGGACGAGCGGCCTCACGCGCGCGAAGCTGCGCGCCGCGCCGAGCGTGCCGCCCAGCAGGAAGGCCGGCGCGACCAGCGCGGCCGCCGCCAGGATCGCGCTGGTCCAGTGCATCCCGATCGTGGCCCCGTCGAAGGCCGGGATGCGGGTGAGCCCGAGCGGGCCGCCGAGCCGCGCGTCGAGGCCGCGCAGGGAGCCCAGCGGGAGCTCCAGGCGCCGCAGGTAGGCGTACAGCCCTTCCGGCGTCAGGGCCGCGAGGAAGGCGAGCCCGGCCAGCGCCGCCGGCGCGCTCAGGGCCGCACCGGCTGCCAGGCGCGTCCGCTCCGACCCGAGGCGTGCGAGCAGCGGCCCGAAGGCCAGCGCCCCGAGCCAGAGCAGCCCGAGGAAGACCGAGCCCAGCACGGCATCGTCGACCGTCGTCCCGAGCGTGAAGAGCCGCGTCTCGCGCGCCAGGGCCTCGAGCGCCAGGACGAGCCCGGCCCCGATCGCCACCAGCCCGACGCGCTCGCGGCGCCCCGGCTCCTCGAGGCGCGGCTCGAGCTCCGTACCGACCAGCCGTCGCCCGGCCAGCGTGCGCGCCAGGACCGTCCCGAGCAGCAGGAGGAGCGCGAACCCGGCGCGGCTCCCCGGCGCGGCCTCGAGCAGCAGGCCCTGCCCGGCATAGCCGGCCAGCAGCCCGGCCAGCCACAGCGGCCGCGGCCCGTCGCGCAGCGCGGCGCGCGCCGGATCGAGCGCGACGACCAGCGCCAGGAGCCCCGCCGCCCGGAACAGCGCCGCGCTGCTCGCCTGCACCGCGACGAGCTGCGTCCAGTCGAGCCCGAGCGGTGCGCGCAGGCAGCCGAGCAGCGCGCCCACCGTGGCGGCATGGGCCAGGAGGCGCAGGCGGGAGAAGCGACCCATTCGAGAGGGACCCGCAGCCTACGGCGTCGAGCCCTGCGGCTCCAAGCAGCGGACCAGGGGGCCTTGGAGTGGACGTTGCTCGGGGGCGCGTGTGGCGTTGGGCGCTTCGGCGTGGGCTCGCCCCCTGGG
>DASVAP010000130.1:0-19788 GCA_036376275.1 Planctomycetota bacterium
CGCGCGAAGCGCTCGTCATCGGCGTGAACGTACCAGCGGCCCTCCGCGAGCGCGCCGAAGGCGAAGCGCCCGGCGTCGTCCGTGAAGGTCTCGGCGTAGCCGTAGTGGTTCTCGGCCTCGGCCAGCACCGTGACGCCCGGCAGTGGCCGCCGCGCCTCGTCCACGACGAGCCCCAGCACCTGGGGATCCGCGACCGGGCGCGGGCGCGCGCGGCCCGCGGGGCGCGCCTCGCGCTCGGTGGAGCCGCGCGACGGTGCCGGTGGGGGCGCCTCGCGCTCGACCGGGAGCGAAGAGTGCCGGGCGGTCTCGGCGGTCCCGGCGCGGGCGACTGCCGGCGCGACTCGCTCCGTCGCCGGGAAGGACGCGCTCCCTCCCGAGCCGGAGCGCGCGTGGCGGGCCACGCTCGCCGCGCCCGCGACTCCGGCCAGCGCCAGGCCGGCCCAGGCCGCCGGCGGGAGCGCGACCGAGGCGAGCTGCAGCCACAGGAAGGCGGCCGACGCCGCCGGCACGGCCCCGCCCGCGAGTCCCGCGCGCGCCAGCACGCGCTCGCGCAGCCCGGCCAGCCCGAGCAGGCCGAAGGCCCTGCGGCCGGCGAGCTCGCGCTGCGCGCCGGGCAGCTCGCGCCGCAGGCGCTCCAGCCCGCGCTGGAGCTGGACGCGCACCGTGCCGGGCGAGCGCGCCAGGCGCGCGCCGATCTCACGCGCGTTCTCGTCGCGGAAGAGCGCCGGCTCGACCACCTCGCGGTAGGGCGAGGGCAGGCGCGCGAGGGCCTGGCGCACGGCCTCCGGCAGCTCGCGCTCGGCCGCCTCGTCGTCCGGCGCACGCGCGGGCGTCGCCTCCAGCGCGCCCGGCGGAGGTGCCCGCTGCTCGACGCGCGTCAGCCGGGCCGCCTCGCGCCACAGGATCCCGTACAGCCAGCCCTTGAGGCTGCGCGCGGGGTCGTAGTGCTCGGCGCGCTCGATCGCGCGCTGGAAGGTGGTCTGGACCACGTCCTCGGCCTGATCGACGGTCGGGACGAGGTGCGCGGCGACCCCCAGGAGCTCGCGCGCCGTGGCGTCGAAGACGGCGGCCAGGGCGCGTCCATCGCGCTTCGCGCGGAAGCGAAGGAACAGCCGTCTCAGCCATGCGTCCTGCATGCGTCCGCTACTCTCCCCAGGAGGCCCCGGGTGTAACACGGATCCGGGCCGGCGGCGTTGCCCTTGCGCGCAGCGGCCCGGGGGGGGAAGAATCCTGGCGGGCGATCGTCACGCCCCGGCCCGATGAAGCTCCTCCAGCACCCCCGGCGGACCGCGCGCCAGCGCCGCGGGGCGGCCCTGGTCCTGTCCTTCATGGTGCTGCTGGTCCTGATCCTGATCCTGGCCCAGATCAAGTACTCCACCGACGTCACCAGCCGCGTGGGGCGCAACGAGGAGACGCTGGTGACCATGGACGCGGCCATCGAGAGCGCCTTCCTGCAGGTGTTCGAGGACCTCGCCAACGATGCCGAATCGGACTCGGGCGGCGCCAGCGAGGGGCTGGGGGGCGAGGGGCAGGCCGCGGCGGAAGCGGGCCAGGAGTCCAGCGGTCCGACCGACTCCAGGGAGGACGACTGGTCGCGCCCGCAGCGCACGGAGATCAACGAGATCCAGCTGCGCATCCTGATCCAGGACGAGGACAGCAAGTACAACCTGCTCTCGGTCCTGACGCGCGACGAGGACGAGGCCGACAAGGCCCTCGACCGGCTGGCGCGCGTGATCGAGTGGGCGCGCAAGGGCACCGAGCACGAGATCGACGGCACGACCGCGCGCCGCATGGCGACCGCCATGCGCGACTTCATGCTGCGGCGCGCGAGCCAGGTCCTGCCCAAGCCGGTGCTGCTCTCGGACGACGAGGAGGAGGACGACATCGGCCTGCCCATGACGCTGCGCGAGTTCGTGGGCCTCGATCCCGAGCTCTTCCCGGCCGATCTCTTCCGCGACTTCGTGGACGAGGACGGCGACGTGGTGCACTCGCTCGGGAGCTTCCTGACGGTGTGGTCCTCGGTCGGCACGGCCGAGGAGGCCGCGCAGCAGGCCCAGGCCGACGGCGAGGGGGTCGAGGACGATCCGGGCAGCGACGACGACGGGGAAGGCGATCCGGAGACCCCGGATCCGTTCGACTCCGGCGAGCAGGGGACGGGGACCAGCGGCCAGGGCCAGGGCGAGGGCGGCGAGGGCGAGGGCGGCGAGGGCGAGTCCGGCAACGCCGGCCAGGCCGGAGGCGGCCAGGGCGCGGCGCCCCCCGGCTGGGCGATCAACCTGAACACCGCCCCCGGAGCCGTGCTGCACGCGCTGATGGAGTCGCGCGACCTGCCCTACCGCTTCTGGGACGACGTGGTCCTGTACCGCAACGAGAAGGACGACACGGTCGAGGAGAACGACGACCCGCCGCTCGACGAGTACGGGCGCGAGATCGTGGTCAAGCAGTACTTCCGGGCCGTGGGCGACCTGGCCAACGTCGACGGCTGGGAGGGGCTCGAGCCGATCGTGCAGGCCGAGCTGACGGGCCTCCTGAAGGTGCAGAGCGGCGTGTTCTCGATCTTCGTCACGGCCCGCAAGCCGACCGGCGAGGAGCGCATCGAGGCCTTCTCGCGCCAGGAGGACATCGAGCGCGAGGAGGCGGACTGGCAGGGCCTGGTGCGCACCGTGCGCGCGGTCGTGTGGCGTCGCGAGACGGGCGAGGGCGAGTTCGAGATCGTGCCGCTCCTGCGCTGGGAGGTGCTCGACTACTCGCCCTACGAGGTGCTCGACTTCCCCGACGATCGGCGCTTCCGGTGAGGCGCGCCGAGGCAGAGAGCCCGAGCAAGGATCGGAAAGGGCGCGCGAGGATCGCGCGCCAGGACGATCCAGAAAGGCTGGCAGAGCGCCGCGGCCTTCGGCCGCGGCGGCTCAGCTCAGCCTCTCTGCGGCTGGACGTCTTCCAGCACCTGTTCGCGGCCGTGGCCGAGGAGATGGGCGCGGCGCTGCTGCGCTCGTCCTTCTCGACCAACGTGCGCGAGCGGCGCGACTTCTCCTGCGCCCTCTTCGACGCGCGCGGGGCCATGATCGGCCAGGCGGCGCACCTGCCGGTGCACCTCGGCTCGGCCCCGCTCAGCGTGCAGGCCGCGATCGCCAGCGTCCCGATGGGCCCGGGCGACGCCGTGCTGCTGAACGACCCGTACCGCGGCGGCACGCACCTGCCGGACCTCACGCTGGTCTCGCCCGTGCACCTCCCGGGCCGGCGCGCGCCGGACTTCTACGTCGCCAACCGCGCGCACCATGCCGACGTCGGCGGGCCGGTGCCCGGGTCGATGGCGGGGGCGGACGACGTGCACGGCGAGGGGCTGTGCCTGCCGCCGATCCACCTCGTGCGCGCGGGGCGCATCGAGCGCGAGCTCCTGGCGCTGCTGCGCGCCAACATGCGCGCCCCGGACGAGCGCGAGGGCGACCTCCTGGCCCAGTGGGCCACGAACCGCATCGGTGCCGAGCGGCTCCTCGCGCTGGTGGCCGAGCACGGGGCCGCCGAGGTGCGCCGGCGCGCGGGGGAGCTGATGGACTGGACCGAGCGCCTGACGCGGGCCCTGCTGCGCTCGCTGCCGGCGCGCACGGTACGGCACGAGGATGCGCTCGAGCAGGGCGACGAGCTGGTCCCGATCCGGCTCGCGCTGGCGCGCCGCGGCGACCGTCTCGTGTGCGACTTCCGCGCCAGTGGGCGCGCGCCGCGCAGCTCGCTCAACGCCACGCGCGCGGTCACCCAGGCCGCCGTCTTCTACTGCCTGCGCACGCTCCTGCCGCCCGGGACGCCCGCCAACGACGGGATCCTGCGCCCCGTGCGCCTGCTGACCACGCCCGGCACGGTGGTGGACGCGGCCTATCCCGCGGGCGTGTCGGCCGGCAACGTGGAGACCAGCCAGCGCCTCGTGGACGTGCTCTTCGGCGCCCTGAGCCGGCTCCTGCCGCAGCGCGTCCCGGCCGCGAGCGCCGGCACGATGAGCAACTTCACCTTCGGGACCACCGGCGTGACCTACTACGAGACGCTCCCCGGCGGCGCCGGGGCCAGCGCGCGCGGCGCCGGGGCGAGCGCCCTGCAGACGCACATGACGAACACGCGCAACACGCCGATCGAGGCCTTCGAGCGGCTCTACCCGGTGCGCGTCGAGCGCCTCGAGCTCGTGGCCGGCTCGGGCGGCGCCGGCCGGCACCGCGGCGGCGACGGCCTGCGCAAGCGCCTGCGCTTCCTCGCGCCGGTCCAGGCCGGCTTCGTCGGCGACCGACAGCGCACGCGACCCTATGGGTTGCAGGGCGGCGGACCCGGGCGGCCCGGCCGCCTGCGCCTGCGGCGGCCCGGCGCGCGGACCTGGGAAGCGCTTCCGGCGCGCTGGACGGCGCACGTCGCGGACGGGTGCGAGCTCGAGATCGAGACGCCCGGCGGGGGCGGCTTCGGCCGCGCGCGGCGCTGAGCCGCCCCCGGCGCGCGCTCCCGGCCTCCTGCAGGCGCGCAGGCCGACTTCGCCCTCGTTCGGACTTGTCGCGGGCCGCGCCCGCCCGGACAATCGCGCGTTTCCCGGACCCTCCCCGCGCCCCCGCCACCCGCCCCCGCTCTCCATGCCGACCCTCAGCATCTTCGGCGCCCAGTGGGGCGACGAGGGAAAGGGGAAGATCATCGACCTCCTGGCGCGCGACGCGGACTACGTCGTGCGCTACCAGGGGGGCGCGAACGCCGGGCACACGGTGGTCGTGGACGGGCAGAAGTTCATCCTGCGCCTGATCCCCTCGGGCATCCTGCACCCCGGCAAGGTCAACGTGATCGGCAACGGGGTGGCGGTCGACCCGCTGGCGCTCTTCGGCGAGATCGAGGAGCTGGCCACGCGCGGGGTCGAGGTCGATCCACGCCGGCTGCGCATCTCGGCCGGGGCCCACGTGATCTTCGAGCACCACCGGCGCCTGGACGTCCTGGCGGAGCGCTGGCGCGGGGCCGGGCGCATCGGCACGACCGGGCGCGGCATCGGGCCCTGCTATGCCGACAAGGCGGCGCGCACCGGGGTGCGCGTGGGCGAGCTGCTCGACCCGGCCCGGCGCCGCGCGCGCCTCTCGGCCGCGATCGCCGAGAAGAACCCGCTGCTCGAGGGCGTGTACCGCGAGGCCCCGCTCGACCTGGAGAAGGTCCTGGCGGAGGTCGGCGCCGTGGCCGAGCGCATGGCGCCCTTCGTGGGCGACACGGGGGCCGAGGTGCGCCGCGCCTACGCCGAGGGCAAGTCGATCCTGTTCGAGGGCGCCCAGGGGGCGCTGCTCGACCTCGATCACGGCACGTACCCCTTCGTGACCTCCTCCAACACCGGCACGGCCGGGATCGGCACCGGCGCGGGCTTCCCGCCCAGCAAGGTCGAGCGCGTCGTCGGGGTGGCCAAGGCCTACTGCACGCGCGTCGGAGAAGGTCCCTTCCCGAGCGAGGACAAGGGGCCCGACGGCGAGAAGATCCGCGAGGTCGGACGCGAGTTCGGCTCGGTCACCGGGCGCCCGCGGCGCTGCGGCTGGCTCGACCTGGTGGCCCTGCGCTACGCGCTCGAGCTGAACGGCGCGACGAGCCTGATCCTGACCAACCTGGACGTGCTCTCGGCCTTCGAGACGATCCCGGTGTGCGTCGCCTACGACATCGCCGGCCGCAAGGGCCCGGTGCGCGAGTACCCGGCCGACCTGCCGGCCCTCGAGGGCGTCACGCCGCGCTACGAGCGCCGGCCGGGCTGGTCGAGCGACATCGCCGGCGTGCGCCGCTACGCGGACCTGCCGCGCGCCACGCGCGCCTACGTCGAGTGGGTCGAGGAGGCCCTGGGCCTCCCGATCGAGATGCTCTCGGTCGGCCCCGAGCGCGAGGCGGTCATCCCGCGCGGCGGATAGGGGCGATGAGCGAGGGGAAGCTCGAGCGACCGAAGGTGATGCGTCCGGACCTGGGCGGGCCGTTCCCCGAGCACATCGCCATCATCATGGACGGCAACGGGCGCTGGGCCGAGGAGCGCGGCCTGCGGCGGGTCTTCGGGCACCGCGAGGGCATCACCTCGGTGCGCGAGGTCACCACCGAGTGCGCGCGCATGGGTGTCCAGAGCCTGACGCTCTACGCCTTCTCGGTCGAGAACTGGAAGCGCCCGCGGGTCGAGGTGCGCTACCTGATGCGGCTCCTGCGCCACTTCCTGGTGGAGGAGCGCAAGACCCTGATGGAGAACGACGTGCGCCTGGCCTGCATCGGGCGTCTCGACGACCTCCCGCGCGAGGTCCTGGGGGAGCTGCGCCGGAGCGAGGAGCTGACGCGGGCGAACCGCGGCATGCGCCTGCGCCTGGCGCTCTCCTACGGGGCGCGCACCGAGATCGGCGATGCCGTGCGCGCGCTCGTGGCCGACGTGCAGCGCGGCGCGCTGGATCCGGCGGCGATCGGCGAGGAGACGCTGCGGCACTACCTCTACGATCCGGAGACGCCCGACCCGGACCTCGTGATCCGCACCGCTGGCGAGCTGCGCCTCTCGAACTTCCTCCTGTGGCAGGCGTCCTACTCCGAGATCCACGTCTCGCCGGTGTGCTGGCCGGAGTTCCGCAAGGCCGCCCTGCTGGTCGCGATGCGCGACTACGCCGGACGCGTGCGCAAGTTCGGCGGGCTGATCAGCGACCGCGCGCCACGGGTTCCGGCGCCCTCGGCGGGCTCCGCGCCCGTGGCGGGCCGCGTGGCGCAGTGACCGCGGTGCGATGAGCTCGCTCGCGAAGCGCGTGCGCATGGGCACGACGCTGGCCGTGGCGGCGGCGGGGCTCCTGGGACTGCGTACGCTGTGCGCGCCGGGCGTGCTGGCCCTGGCGGTCGTGACGCTGCTCGTCGGGCTCTCGATCTGGGAGCTGGACCGCATGGGCAGCCTGGCGGGCCGTGGGCTCGCCTGGGCCCTGGGCGTGCCGGCGACCGTGGCGGCCCTCGCGCTGGCGTGGGGGCTGGCGAGCGGACGGGACCTCGGGGGTCTCTTCGAGCTGGCGGTGCTCTACCTGCTCGCGCCCTTCCTCGTGTGTCCCGAGCCCGACTGGCTGCTGCGCCTGCGCTCCGCGCGCATCGCCGTGCCACCCCTCGGGCAGCAGGAGGGGGAGAAGGTCGCCGTGGGGGCGCGAGGCCTGGCCCTGTGGCTGATCCCGCCGCTCTTCTCGATCGTGCTCATCGACCGCGAGTTCGGCACGCGCGGGCTCGTGGCGCTGGTCGTCCTGGCCAAGGTCGGCGACAACGCCGGGTACTTCGTCGGGCGCGCGCTCGGGAAGCGCCGTCCGTTCCCGAACGTGAGCCCGGGCAAGACCGTGGCCGGCTGCGTGGCCTCGCTGGTGGCCGGGATCGTCGCCGGGGCGGCGCTCCTGCCGTTCACGCTCGGCACCTGGAGCCCCGCCCAGGCGGCCCTCGGGGGGCTCCTGGGTGGCCTGATCAACCTCGCGGCCCAGGCCGGCGACCTGTCGGAGAGCTGGGTCAAGCGCCGGGCGGGCGTCAAGGACTCCAGCACGCTGCTCGGGCCCTCGGGAGGCGTCCTGGACGTGATCGACAGCCTGCTGCTCGCCGCACCGGTCGCCCTGATCGCCTGGAGCCTCGCCTACGGCACGCCGATACCATGACGACCCCTGCGAACGTCCCCGTGAACGAGGTCACCATCCCGCTGCGCTCGCAGGACGAGGCCATCCTCGTCCTGGGCCCCTACGACCGGCACGCGAAGCTCCTGCGCCAGGTGCTGGCGATCGAGGTCTACGTGCAGGGCGGCAACCTGAAGCTGCGCGGCGAGGGCGCCGACGTGGACGAGGCGCAGAAGCGCATCGATCACCTGCTCGGCAAGCTGCGCAAGGGGCGCGCGCTCGAGCCCAGCGAGATCGAGGGCATCCTGAGCGGTCCGCGCGACGGCGAGGCCCCGCGCGAGGCGCGCAAGGGGACGGGCGCCGCGCCCGACGGCGTGGCCATCTCCGTGCCGGGCGAGCGCCTGTGGCGGCGCGCCGGCGATCCGCGCGGCGAGGCGCAGAAGATCGTGCTGCGCGCCAAGCCGGTCGAGCCGCGCGGCCCGAACCAGCGGCGCTACGTCGAGGCGATCGCCGAGAGCACGCTCACCTTCGGCCTGGGCGTCTCGGGCACGGGCAAGACCTACCTGGCGGTGGCGGCGGCCGTGAAGCGCCTGCGGGCCGGTGAGGTCAAGCGCCTGGTGATCACGCGCCCGGTGGTCGAGGCCGGCGAGCACCTCGGCTTCCTGCCGGGCGACCTGCAGGCCAAGCTCAACCCCTACATGCGCCCGGTCTACGACGCGCTCTACGACCTGATCGGCTTCGAGGACGCGAACCGCCTCGAGGAGGCCGGCGTGGTCGAGGTGGCGCCGCTGGCCTACATGCGCGGGCGCACGCTGAGCCAGGCCTTCGTGATCCTGGACGAGGCCCAGAACACGACCATCACGCAGATGAAGATGTTCCTGACGCGCCTCGGCGAGGGCTCCTCGATGGTCGTCTCGGGCGACCCGAGCCAGAGCGACCTGGACGACCCGACGCGCAGCGGCCTGCTCGACGCCGTGCGGCGCCTGCGCGGCTTCACGGGCGTCGCGGTGGTCGAGTTCGGGGTCAAGGACATCGTGCGCCACCCGCTGGTCGAGCAGATCGTGCGCGCCTACGAGGGCCCGGGCCAGGCGCCTCCGCCGCGCCGATGAGGCGCGTGCCCCCGCCCGCGGCCGGGGTCCACTGGGCCGTGCCCGGCCGGCGGCTGCTCTCCGAGCGCGAGGTCCGGGCCACGGTCGCGGCGGCCCTGGAGCACGGCGGCCGGCCGGGGCTGCGGGTCGAGGTCGTCTTCGTCGCCGACCGCGCCCTGGCGCGTCTGCACGCCCGCCACCTGGGGGACGCGCGCCCGACGGACGTGATCACCTTCGACCTGACCGGTGGGGCCGGGGCCGAGGCCGAGCTGTACGTGAGCGTCCAGCGCGCCCGGGCCGAGGCGCGCGCGCGCGGCCTCGCGCCCGAGCGCGAGCTCGCGCTGTACCTCGTGCACGGCTGCCTGCACCTGTGCGGATTCGACGACCGCGCGCCGCGCGCCCGTGCGCGCATGCGCCGGGCCGAGGCGGAGGTCCTGGGGCGACTCGGCTACGCCCCCGAGCCAGGCCGTGCGCGCTCCGGAAGGACACGGACCAGGTCGGCGCGCGGAATTCCGCGACGTGCGCCGGGCTGAGCGGAAGCGGACGCTGCGCGTGCGCCGTGCGCGGGCCGGGCCGCGCTTTCCGCGCGAGAATCCGGGTGCGCAGGGGCGCGACGGTCGCGCGCGCGGGCCTCGCGCGCGCGGAACGACTTCGTTCTCGCTCTTGATTTCGCGCCCATCAAACGCTGCAAATGATGGCGGCCGGCCCCCGAGGCCGGCGCCCGGAGCCCTGATCCGGGACCCCATGTCCCTCGCGATCGACCAGAGTTCGGCACCCAAGGCCCGCGCGGAGAAGTCCCGACGCCAGGCGCTGTGGCGTTCCTACTGGAAGCGCCCCGGCGACGAGGCCCGCAATCGCCTGGTCGAGGCCTACCAGGGCCTGGTGCACGACATGGTGCAGCGCCTGGCGCAGCGCCTGCCGCGCTCGGTGGACCGTGGCGACCTGATCACGGCCGCCAACGTCGGCCTGATGGCGGCGGTGGGCAGCTTCGACCCGGCCCGGCGCGTGCGCTTCGAGATCTACGCCGAGATGCGCATCCGCGGGGCCCTGCTGGACGAGCTGCGCAGCCAGGACTGGCTGCCGCGCCCCTGGCGCACGCGGCTCGACCTGCAGAAGCGCACCGTCCAGACGCTGCGCGCCGAGCTCGAGCGCGAGCCGAACGATGGCGAGGTCGCGCGCGCGATGGGCATCCCGATCGGGGAGTACGAGCTGCTCTTCGGCACGGCCCTGCCCGGGACCCCGTCCGGCTCGATGCCGGGCGGGAACGGCGACGACGCCCTGTTCCTGCTGGAGGGGCTGGCGGACGTGCGCGCGGGCGCTCCCGGCGACGAGTTCACGCGCACCGAGCTGCTGCGCCTCCTGGCCCAGCGCATGACCGAGCAGGAGTATCGCATCGTCTACCTGCGCTACTGGGAGGACCTGTCGATGCGCGAGATCGGGGAGCTCACCGGCATCTCCGAGTCGCGCGTCTGCAAGATCCACTCGCGCCTGCTCGAGCGCCTCAAGGACCGCTTCCACGCCAGCGCCAGCACGCCCTAGGCGGCCGACGCCTGCTCGTGGGCCCGCGAGGCCCCACGCGAGAGCCCGAAGCCCATGGAAAAGAACGAGGGCACGAAGCGAGCTTCGTGCCCTCGTGTCCCGCCCAGCCCGAAAGATTCCGGACGGGCAGCACCCTAGGAGCTCTCGGTCACCCGAAGGCCCCCGGGGGTGCTTCGCTCTCCTTCCCCTGGAAGAGCGGTGGCGGGAAAGCAGTCGTGGAGCCGGGTCCCCGTCCGGTCCACGACCTTCTCTCTCCTCCTTCAGGCACGGCGGGTCCCGGTCCCCTCAGGCCCAGCCGTGCCAGCACTCCGCGAACCGTGCCCCCGGGACTTCCCCACGAAGCCCGGGTGCGGATCCGACGGAATGCTCCCCTCGAGGTCATCTCCCTCTTCGCCCCGGACGGAGTCCGTCCGGGGTGTGCGTCGTTCGGAACGGAGCGCTCGCGCAGGGCGGGCGTCGTTCGTTCCGGGTGGTGGGTCCTCTGCATGGCTCGGTGGTGACGAGCCGGAGGAGCGATCGCCGTCCTCTCGGAGAGCGGTCGGTCTTCCGACGCGCTCCGGGGACGACGCCCGGGTGGGTCGACGACGTGCGGCAGCTCGGCGATCCGCGGGGGACCCGTTGCTTTGTGTCCCGGCCTCGCGACCGGCTTGCCTTGGTCGTGTCGTCTTCGGAGCCTCGAACCCTACCCAATGAAGTTGCAATGGGCAAATCGGGGCCTCCAAAGATCTGGCTTCGCGTAGCCAAACCATTGCGGTGATGAGGCTTACGGAGATGGTTGCCGTCCTGTCACGGACTCGACCCGGAACCGAATTCCAGGCGGACCGACGGTCAGGAGGCGGGCGTCACGGAACGCTGTGCGCGATGCACCGCCAGCACGCCATCGAGGATCGCCGCGAAGTCCGCCAGGCGCACCATGTTCGGCCCGTCGGAGGGCGCGCGGTCGGGATCGGGGTGGACCTCGAAGAAAAGGCCGTCGACCTCGCCGGTCGCGACGGCGGCGCGCGCCAGCACGGGAGCGAGGCGGCGCTCGCCGCCCGTCGTCCCGTCGAGCCCGCCAGGGCGCTGCACCGAGTGGGTCGCGTCGAACACCACCGGATGACCCGTGCGCGTCAGGTCCTCGAGCCCGGTCATGTCCACCACGAGGCGCCCGTAGCCGAAGGTCGTGCCGCGCTCGGTGACGAGCACGTCGCGATTGCCGCTCGAGCTGCACTTCTCGGTCAGGTGGCGCATGTCCCACGGGGCGAGGAACTGGCCCTTCTTGATGTTCACCGCCTTGCCCGTGGCGGCGGCTGCCAGCACGAGATCGGTCTGCCGGCAGAGGAAGGCCGGGATCTGCAGCACGTCCACGACCTCGGCCACGCTGGCGCACTGATCCGGCAGGTGCACGTCGGTCAGGACGGGAACTCCGACGCGCCGCCGGACCTCGTCCAGGAGGGTCAGGCCTTCCTCCAGTCCCGGACCGCGCCCCGAGCTGGCCTTGGTGCGGTTGGCCTTGTCGAAGCTCGACTTGAAGACGAAGGGCACCCCGCGCGCCGCGCACAGCTCGCGCAGGGCCTCGGCGGTCGTGAAGGCCAGCTCGCGCGACTCGAGCACGCAGGGGCCGGCGATCAGGAAGAGCTCGCCGCCCCCCACGGTCAGGTCGGCGATGCGGCAGGTCGGGCGGCTCTTCGAAGGCATCGGGCGGGATTGTAGGGGGCGCCCCGGCCCGCGTGAGGCTCGTGGATGCCCGGCGTGGGCCCCGTGGAGGGGCCGGGGGTGTCCAGGGAGTGGGCCGGCCCGCGTTCCAACTCCTGGAGGTCCGGGAGGGTCAGGGGCGGGTCCAGGAGCCTGCGGAGGCCTTCCAGCGGGGCCCATGGGGCGGGCGATCCGATCAAAGTCGCATTTTGCCTACTACGATGCCGCAATTTTGGGGTTCGCGTTAGACTCCACCTGTCCAGAAGGGAGAAGGCCTAAACAAGGCGGCTCCCTGTCCCCAGTCTCCATTCCAGAACCAGGACCATGCAACTCTCTATTCGTTGGGCCGCCCGGCTGGGCCTCGTGGCCGCCCTGGCCCCGTTCGCCTCTGCCCAGGTGGGCATCAAAGCCTTCGGGCCCCTGAACCAGTACGGGTTCCCCGCCTACTACACCGACCATCAGGACCTGAGCCTGACCCACTGCGCGGATCAGAACGACCCGCTGTGCGGCATCCCGCCGGAGGAGTTCCTCATCGGACCCCCGGTGATCACCGACGACCCGGCCGAAGGGAACTTCTTCCACGAGACCTTCTACTGGCAGGGCGGCGCGATCATGGCCATCCCGGGCCGCGGCGACGCGGAGCTGGTGCTGGCCGTCGAGGGCGTGTTCGGCAACGCCGACGAGGCCGTGCGCGCCGGCGACCAGACGGTCTTCGCGCGCCTGCGCATCCGCCTGCGCGGCGACGGCTTCGAGGGTGGCTTCTACCGCATCGGCACGCCCTACGGGACGTTCGTGTTCGACGCGCCGCCGGTCGATCCGGGCCGCCGTATCGTCAACCACACGATCGACTGCCTGCACGTGGCAACGATCGTCTGCGGCTCGACTCCGGGCCCCAACGCGAACTACTTCACGACCCCGCTCGGCGTGCTCGACGACGGCACGCCCGCGCCCGAGGTGGCTCCGATCGGCCCCAACTTCCTGCGCTGGGATCCGACCGTGCCGCCGCTGGCTCCGGCGGGCTACATCGGCGACCCGGCCGTCCTGCACCCCGTGATCGGCGCCGTGGCCCCGAACCAGAACGCGTTCCGGGTGCAGTTCTCGCGCCAGTCGAACTTCAACAACCTCGTGTTCGACCAGAGCACGGACCTCTTCTCGATCATGGGCAAGATCGACGAGTCGGATCCCTGCGACGGCACGCCGCCGGTGGCGGACTTCGCGGCGAACCCGGTCAGCGGGCAGTCGCCGCTCCAGGTCAGCTTCACGGACCAGTCGACCTGCGCCACGGCCTGGCAGTGGAGCTTCGGTGACGGCACGGGCTCGAACCTGCAGAACCCCGTCAAGACCTACGCGGCTCCGGGCCTCTACACGGTCAGCCTGACCGTCTCCGGCCCCGGCGGCGAGGACACGCTGACGGTGCCCGACATGATCAACGTCACGGCGCCCCCGGGGAACCAGCTCGTGCTGGCCCAGCCCGTCCCGGGCGTCGCGGGCGTCTCGAACTCCTTCGTCGTGACCGGCTGCACGCCGGGCCGCACGGTCGGCGTCTACTCCGGCCTCTCGCAGGGCTCGAGCGTGGTCAACGTCGGCAACTGCGGCGGCATCCCGCTGAACCTGGGCCGTCCGTTCCGGCTCATCGGCCGGGCCAACGCGAACGCCGGTGGCGTCGCCACGATCCTGGCCACGCCTCCCAATGGCTCGGCCGGCAAGACCTTCTTCCTGCAGGCGGTCGAGCCGTCCACGTGCCGCACGAGCGCCCTGATCAGCGAGCTGTTCTAGGCTCCTGATCGTCCGCTACTCCGTGCCCCTCCCGTCCACGCGGACGGGAGGGGCACGCTCCTTTTCCGGGCGCTGCGCGCTCCAGCGTGCCCCTGCGCGCCTCCGCGGTCGGCTTCAGGGCACGAGCAGACGGTAGCGCTCCGGCAGGAGCTCCACCGCGACGGGAGTGAAGCCGCCCGAGTCGCCGTCGACCTGGTAGGGGACGGGCTCGTCCGCCTCGATGCGCACCTTGCGCGCGCGGCGCATGCGGATCGGCCCGCCCGGCAGCGAGGCGAACAGGCCGCGCGCGGCGGCCCACAGGAGCTCGCCCAGGCGCCCGCTGGGGAACAGGTACACCTCCCACTGGCCGTCGTCGAGGCGCGTGTCGCGCGCGACGCGCAGCACGCCGGCGTACTTCGGGGTGTTCGCGACCCACACCATGCCGGCCACCTCCGGCTGCTCCCCGCCGTCGAGCCACACGCGCAGCGGGACCGGCCGATGGTGGCGGAAGGCGCGCAGCAGTGCGCCCACGTAGACCGCCTTGGTGATCGGCCCGCGCCGACGGGCCTCGACCTCGCGCACCGCGCGCGCGTCGAAGCCGATCCCGACCACGAGGTGGCTCAGGCGCGCGCCGACGCGGGCCACGTCGAGCTCCTGGATCCCTCCGGCGAGGAAGGCCTCGGCCGCGCGCCCCGGGTCGGTCGGGAGGCGCAGCCCGCTGGCCAGGACGTTGCCCGTGCCGCACGGCAAGAGGCCGACCGGGAGACTGGCGCGGGGCAGTCCTTGCAGCACCTCGCTCAGCGTCCCGTCGCCGCCCACGACCGCCACGAGGTCCATCTCGCCCGCCCCGGCCGCGAGCCCGGAAGCCTCGCCCGGACCCCTCGTCAGCGTCAGCTCCACGCGCGCTCCGCGCCGCGCCAGCTCCCGCTCCAGCGCGCGCGCCGCGCGCTCGCCGCGCCCGCGGCCCGCGATCGGGTTGGCGATCACGCGCACGCGCGCCTGCCGGGGTACCTCCGCGGCCGGGGTCACCGCGCGTAGCCGAGGTTGCGGAGCTCCTCGAGGATCGCCTCGGGCACCTCCTCCTCCTCCGCGGCGGCCGGCGCGTGCGCGCCGTAGGTGCCGAGCAGCGCGTCCAGGGCCCGGTGCAGCTCGGAGGCGTGGGCCGCCTCCTCGCCGAGGTCGACGAGCTCGCGCGGGTCGGCCCCGAGGTCGAAGAGCGCGTCCGGACCCGGCTCGAGGCGCAGCAGCTTGCGGCGGCCGTCCTGCAGCGCGTACATCGCGGCGCGGTCGCGCTCCCTGGGGTCGGCGCTCGGCCGGCGCTGGGCGAAGACCCTGCGCGGCGGCCAGGGCACGTCCGCGCCGCGCGCCAGCGGCAGGAGCGAGCGCCCGTCGAACAGGCGCTCGTCGGCCTCGAGCGCGAGGCCCAGCCCCTCGACCAGGGTCGGGAAGAGGTCGGCGTGGGCGACGA
Organism: Planctomycetota bacterium; assembly: GCA_036376275.1. Lineage (GTDB taxonomy): Bacteria > Planctomycetota > UBA1135 > UBA1135 > JABFRZ01. Next base: position 15,099 of record DASVAP010000130.1, read on the forward strand.
GCTCCTCCACGACGCGCGGTCCGAGCGTGCCGTCGGAGACCGACAGGATCAGCGGCACGTGGAGCTGCTCCTGGAAGATGCGCCCGGTGTGCCCGGTGTAGCCGTGGTCCGCGAAGCCCTCGCCGTGGTCGCTCGTGACGACCCACAGGGTCCGCCCTGGGAGTCCCAGGGCCTCGAGCTCGTCGTGCAGGCGCGCCAGCGCGCGGTCCGCCTCCAGGACGAGCTGGTCGTAGGCGTCCACGCAGCGCAGCAGCTTGTCGGGCCCGAAGACGCCGCGCGGGTCCGGCTTGCCGGGCATCGGCACGAGGTACGGCTGGCCGGGGACCGGCGCCGGCAGGCCGTGCAGATCGGCGAAGCGCGCCACGAAGTCGGCCGGTGTGTCGCCGCTCCAGATCGGCTCGTCGCGTCCGTGGTGGGCCTCGACGCGCTGCTGCCACTCGTGCGGGTCGTAGACGTGGACCCACAGGAGGAAGCGTGCTCCCTTGCGGCGCTCGTGCAGCCAGGCGAGGGCCGCGTCGACCACGTCCTCGGCCGTCTGGTTGCGGGCTCCGCGCGCCGCCGCGCGGACCTCGACGTGCCCGAAGGAGCCCGCGATGGGCGCCAGGAAGCCGACGTTGAGGGCCGCGGCCGTCTCGAAGCCGGCCTGCTCGAAGACCCGCGCCAGGTCGAGCGCGCGCTCCGGGAGCTGGGTGCCGTTCTCCAGCACGCCGTGCAGCGGCGGGACGAGGCCGGTGAGCATCGTCGCGTGGCTCGGGGCGGTGTGCGAGACCGCCGCCAGGGCGCGCGTGAAGCGCACGCCGCGCGCCGCCAGCGTGTCGAGGAACGGGGTCGTCGCGCGCGGGTAGCCGTAGCAGGAGAGGTGGTCGGCGCGCAGCGTGTCGACTGTCACCAGCACGACGCGCTCGAAGGCGGGGGCCGCGCCGGGCCGTGCGACGACCGCCACGGGCCAGGCCGAGCTCGGCGCCTCCGGCACCGGCGCGGGGCCGGGCTCGGCGCCGCAGCCGGCCAGGGCGGCGAGCAGGAGGAGGCGGGACCAGCGCATGCGCGCGCGAAGTATAGGAAGCCGCCATCCGGAGGAGCCGCGGCTTTCGGCGAGCCCAGGAGGCGAGGCGAGCGCGGCGCAGCGACGACACGGGCCTTCCTGCGTCGCCTCCACGCGGGCAGCATGGAGCGGTGACGCTCCTCCTCGTCGGCGCGAGCGGCTTCCTGGGGCCGCACCTCGTGCGCGCGGCGCGCCGTCGTGGCCTGCGCGTGGCCGCGGCCTCGCGGCGGCCGGCGGCCGGTCCGCGCGCGCCGGGTACCGTCCCGGACGAGCTGCACGAGCTCGACGCGGCCGTCCCCGACGCGGCGCAACGCCTGGCGGCCCTGCTGGAGGCCGTGCAGCCCTCCGCGCTGCTCCTGGCGGCGGCCTGCGCGCGCGTCGAGGAGTGCGAGCGCGATCCGGAGCGCGCCGCGGCGCTGAACGTCGCGCTGCCCGCGGCCGCCGCGCGCCTCGCGCGCGCGCGTGGGCTGCGGCTCGTGCACCTCTCGACCGACCTCGTCTTCGGCGCGCGCCCGCCGCGCGGCGCGCGCTACGCCGAGGACGATCCGCCCAGCCCCGTGCACGCCTACGGCCGCAGCAAGGCCGCGGGCGAGGCGGCCGTGCTGGCCGCCGACCCGCCGGCGCTCGTCCTGCGCCTGCCGCTGCTCTACGGCGACTCCTTCGGGCGCGGCCTGGGCGCGAGCGACCATGTCCTGGCGGCCCTCGCGCGCGGCGAGCAGCCGGCGCTGTTCACCGACGAGTGGCGCACGCCGCTCGAGGCGGGCAACGCGGCCGAGGCCGTGCTGGAGCTCCTGGCGGGCGACGCGCGCGGGCTGCTGCACCTGGCCGGCCCGGCGCGCCTGAACCGCCACGAACTGGCCCTGGCCGTGCTCGCGGCCCGCGGGCGCGCGGGCGAGGCCGGACGCCTGGGGGCCGTGACGCGCGCGGCCCGCGGGCTCGCCGCGCAGCGGCCCGCCGACGTCTCTCTCGACGCGGGCCGCGCGCTCACGCTCCTCTCCATGCCCCTGCTCGGGCCGACGGAGGCCCTGCGAGCCGCGCGCGAGCGCTCCTGGTAGTCTGACCGGGCCTCCGGACCGCATGGACCCCGAACGCGCACCTGCCGGGACCTCGACCCCGGCTCCGCTCGCGCCGATCCCCGCCAACGACTTCGCGGCCCAGTGGGAGGAGATCGAGGCCGAGGCCATGGCCGCCTTCCGGCGCGTCGGCCAGAGCGGCTGGTACGTGCTCGGGCGCGAGGTGGCCGCCTTCGAGGAGGCCCTGGCCGCGGCCTGGCCGGCGCCGCACGCGGTCGGCTGCGGCAACGGGCTCGACGCGCTCGAGATCGCGCTGCGCGCCCTCGACCTCGCGCCGGGCGCGCCGGTCCTGACCACGCCGCTCTCGGCCTTCGCGACCACGCTCGCGATCCAGCGCGCCGGCGGCGTGCCGTGGTTCGTCGACGTCGACGACAGCGGGCTGGTCGATCTCGACGCGGCCGAGGAGGCCTTCCGAGCCCACCCCGAGCTGCGCGCGTTCGTGCCGGTGCACCTCTACGGGCACGCCCTGGACGCGCGCCGCCTGGCGGAGCTGCGCGCGCGCTTCGGGCTCCTCCTGGTCGAGGACTGCGCGCAGTCGATCGGGGCCCGGAGCCGCGGCGCGCCCACGGGCCGGGCGGGCGCCGCCGCGGCCACGAGCTTCTACCCGACCAAGAACCTCGGTTGCCTCGGGGACGGCGGTGCGCTGCTCCTGGAGACGCCCGAGCTGGCGCGGCGCGCGCGCACCCTGCGCGACTACGGGCAGAGCGCGAAGTACGAGCACGCCGAGCGCGGGCTCAACAGTCGCCTGGACGAGCTGCAGGCCGCGCTGATGCGCGCGGCGCTCCTGCCGCGCCTGGCCGGCTGGACGGCGCGCCGGCGCGCGCTCGCGGCGCGCTACCGCGCGGGGATCCGCGCGCCGCACGTGCGCGTCCCGCCCGAGCCGCAGGGCTCGCAGACCAGCGCGCACCTCTTCCCCGTGCTGGTGGAGGACCCCGGGCACTTCCTGGCCCACCTCGCCCGGCACGGGATCGCCGGCGGCCGCCACTACCCGCGCGCGATCCCCGACCAGCCGGCCCTGCGCGGCGTGGCGACGCGCTCCCTCGGGGCGCTGGCGCGCGCGCGCCGCTTCGCCGCGTGCGAGGTCTCGCTGCCGATCCATCCCTTCCTCCCCGACCCGGACGTCGCGCGCGTCGTCAGCGCCTGCCAGGAGTACGCGGGCCCGGGGTCGGTGTCGTGAGCGCCAGCCCGCTCTCGCTGGTCGTCCCGGTCTACCGCAACGAGGCGAGCCTGCCGGAGCTCCTCGCGGCGCTGGAGGAGCTGTCTGCGCGCCTGGCGCGGCGCCTGGAGGTCGTGTTCGTGGTCGACGGGAGCCCGGACGCCTCCTGGGCCATCCTGCGGGCCGAGCTGCCGCGCTGCGCCTTCCCATCGCAGCTCTGCCTGCTGTCGCGCAACTTCGGCTCCTTCGCGGCGATCCGCGCCGGGCTCGAGGTGGCGCACGGCGAGCACGTGGCCGTCATGGCGGCCGACCTCCAGGAGCCGCCCGAGCTGGTGGCCGAGTTCTTCCGGGTGCTGGCCGAGGAGCCGGTCGACGTCGTGCTCGGCGTGCGCGCCGGCCGCGCCGACCCGTGGTTCACGCGCCTCTCGGCGGAGACCTTCTGGGGCCTCTACCGCAGAGCGGTGCAGCCCGACATGCCGCCCGGCGGCGTGGACGTGTTCGCCTGCAACCGCGCCTTCCGCGCGCAGCTCCTGGCGCTGAGCGAGACGAGCAGCTCGCTCGTCGGCCAGGTCCTGTGGCTGGGCTTCCGGCGCAAGCTGGTGCCCTACGAGCGGCGCGCGCGTCGCCACGGCCGGAGCGCCTGGACGCTGCGCAAGAAGCTGCGCTACCTGGCGGACAGCGTGTTCGCCTTCACCGACCTGCCGATCCGGCTGCTGGTGGCGCTCGGCCTGCTGGGCATGGGCGCGGCCCTGGGCCTGGGCCTGGTGGTGCTGGTCGCGCGCCTGGCCGGCTCCACGCAGGTCCCCGGCTACACGGCCACGGTCCTGACGATCGTGTTCTTCGCCGGGCTCAACTCGCTCGGGCTCGGCATCCTCGGCTCGTACGTCTGGCGCGCGTACGAGAACACCAAGCAGCGTCCGGTGGCGATCACGATGCACAAGGAAGAGTTCGGGAAGGCGGCACCGTGAGCGCGCCCTTCGTCCATCCGCAGGGCCTGTGCGAGAGCCGCGCGGTCGGCCCCGGCACGCGCGTGTGGGCCTTCGCCCACGTCCTGCCGGGCGCGCGCATCGGCGCCGACTGCAACCTGTGCGACCACGTCTTCGTCGAGAACGATGTGGTCGTGGGCGACCGCGTGACGGTCAAGTGCGGCGTGCAGCTGTGGGACGGGCTGCGCGTGGCGGACGACGTCTTCATCGGGCCCAACGCGACCTTCACCAACGACCCCTTCCCGCGCAGCAAGCAGCGGCCCGAGCGCTTCGCCGAGACGCGCCTCGAGCGCGGCTGCAGCATCGGCGCGAACGCCACCATCCTGCCGGGCCTGACGATCGGGGCCGAGGCCATGGTGGGGGCCGGCGCGGTGGTCACGCGCTCGGTCCCGCCGCGCGCGATCGTGCGCGGCAACCCGGCGCGGATCGTGGG
>DASVAP010000142.1:0-2180 GCA_036376275.1 Planctomycetota bacterium
GTCTTCCCTCCGCGTCTCCGCGCTCCTCCTCTCCCCCCTCTTCCCCCCTTCTCATGCCGGCACCGGCGTGCGCCCCAGGATCTCCGCCAGCTCCTCCTCCGCCTCCGCCCGCTCCCCCTCGTGCGGCACCACGCGATGCGCGAGCACCGCCGTCGCCAGCCCCTTCACGTCGTCCGGGATGCAGAAGTTCCGCCCCTCGAGCGCCGCCGCCGCCTGCGCCGCGCGCACCAGCCCCAGCGCCGCGCGCGGGCTCGCCCCGGCCGCCAGGCGCGCGCTCGTGCGCGTGGCGGCCACGATCTCGAGCGCGTACTCGAGCACCGCCGCGTGCACCGTCACCGCGCGCACCAGGTCGAAGGTCGCCAGGCACTCGGCGTGGCGCAGCACCGGCGCGATCGTCGCCAGCGGGTCGCCCGCCAGGCGCGAGCGCACGATCTCGCGCTCGACGGCGCGCTCCGGCACGCCCAGCGTCACGCGCAGGAGGAAGCGGTCGAGCTGCGACTCCGGCAGCGGATAGGTGCCCTCGAACTCGAGCGGGTTCTGCGTGGCCAGCACCAGGAACGGGCGCGGCAGCTCGTGCGTCACGCCGTCGACCGTCGCGCGGCGCTCCTCCATGCACTCGAGCAGGGCCGACTGCGTGCGCGGCGAGATGCGGTTCAGCTCGTCGACCAGCACGACCGAGCCGAACAGCGGCCCGGGCCGGAACACGAAGCGCTCCTCGCCCGCCGACCAGGTCGAGACGCCGAGCAGGTCGGAGGGGAGAAGGTCGCTCGTCCCCTGCACGCGCCGGAACTCGAGATCGAGCGAGCGCGCCAGGGCCTTGGCCAGGGTGGTCTTGCCGGTCCCGGGCGTGTCCTCCAGCAGCACGTGCCCCTCCGCCAGGAAGCCGACCAGCAGCAGCCGCACGGCCTCGCTGCGCCCCAGCACGACCTGCTCGACGTTCGCGACGAGGTCGCGCAGCGCCTTCTCGGCCGCGGAACGGGTGCTGGCGGTGGACATGGACGCCGGGATCGGCTGTAGCCGCTGGACTTCGGGGAGGATACCGGAGCTGGCCTGAACCGGCGGCCGTGGGGCCACGTTCGCTCGCGGTCCGAGCTCCGAGGAGGCCCTCTCATGCCGCGTCCGCCCCTGTCCGCGTCCCTGGTCCTCATCTCCGCCGCCTGCGCCGAGGCCAGCGTCCCGGCCCCGGTCGTCGCCGCGCCGCCCGAGTCGATCGAGGTGCGCCTGTCGGACGAGGACAAGGCCTGGCTGGCCGAGCTGATCGATCCGGGCCGCCAGCCGGCCAGTGCCGAGCGCGAGAGCGTTCCCACGGCTCGCTCCGAGCCCCGCCGACGCCGTGACGTCGGCCTGGGCGGGCCGGACGACGTGCGCGACAAGATGCGCCTCGTGACCGAGGGGCCCGTGACCTCGGCCAGCTACAACACCGGCAGCGCGCTCTACGAGGGCCAGCAGGTCCTGGTCGAGGACGAGTGGGTGCGCGAGGGTGGCTGGCGCGCCTGGCATCCGGACGGCAAGCCCTGGGAGGAGGGCGCCTATCGCGGCGGCGAGGAGGAAGGCCCGTGGCGCTGGTGGTACGAGAACGGGAACGTGCAGGCGCTCGGCACCTTTGCCGACGGGGAGCACGTCGGCGGCTGGACCTACTACCACGAGAACGGCTACGTGCTGGCCGAGGGCGTGTACGAGGGCGATCGCCCGGTCGGGCTCTGGCGCACGTACCACGACAGCGGTGCGCTGCATTCCGAGGGGAGCTTCGTGGCGGGCAAGCGCGAGGACCGCTGGACGGTCTACGACCCGCAGGGCGTGCTCGACCCCGAGGCCTCGGGCCTCTACCGCGCGGGCGAGCGCGTGGGCGAGTGAGACGCAGGCGCGTGAGGGCACTCTCCCTCGTACGGAAGCCGGCGCCGCGCGCGATGGCGGCCCCGCGCGCCTCCGGCTAGCCTGCGAGGTCGAGCGCGAGGCCGACCCGCGCTCCCTCGCATGCTGAAGGCCGTTCCGGGACTCCTCGCGCTGCTGCTCTCGCCGGGCGTGCCGCTCGCGCACGCCTGCCGGCAGGCCGGACCCGAGCTCACCGTTGTCGAGGTCGAGGGCCAGCCCCTGGCCGAGAACGCGCGGCGCCTGGCGCAGGCGCTGGAGTACCTGGGCACGCCGCTCCCGCCCGACGTGGCGCGCGCGCTGGAGACGGC
>DASVAP010000144.1:0-9568 GCA_036376275.1 Planctomycetota bacterium
GCTCGCGAAGCGAGCGCACAGCGCCCTGGCGGTCCACGGCGCCCTTCGCTTCTCTTCGGCCTCGCCTGCCCCGGCGCCGGGGGGACCGCGTGCGAGGCTCCCGCCCCCGAGCGGGGCCCCGTCGAGCCCGCTCCCAGGGTCACGAGCTCACCTGCTCACCCGGATCTCCTCCAGCCCCTTCTTCCTCAGCAGCGGCACCCGGCACCCCCCCGCCGGATAGCCCACCGGCAGGAGCACGAAGGCCTTCTCGTTCACCGGCCGCCCCAGGATCTCCCCCAGGAACGCCATCGGGCTCGGCGTGTGGGTCAGCGTCGCCAGCCCGGCGTAGTGCAGCGCGGCGATCAGGAAGCCGACGGCGATCCCGACCGACTCGACCGTGTAGTAGTTCGTGCGCTTCTGGCCCTCCTCGAAGTCGTAGGCGTGGCGGAAGACGACGATCAGGGCCGGCGCGGTCTCGAGGAAGGGCTTCTCCCAGGTCGTGCCGAAGGGCGCCAGCGCGCGGCGCCACTCGTCCGTGATGCGGTGCTCGTAGAACTCGCGCTCCTCGGCCTCGGCGCCCTTGCGGATCGTGCGCTTCAGCTCCGGGTCCGTGACGACCACGAAGGTCCAGGGCTGGCGGTTCGCCCCGGAGGGCGCGCTGCCGGCGGCGGCGATGCACTCGTCCAGCACGGCGAGCGGCACCGGCTCGGTCGAGAACTCGCGCACGCTGCGGCGCGTCGCCAGCGCCGCGCGCAGGTGGCGGGCACGCTCCAGGAGCTCCTCCGGCGTGCGGCGCGGGAGGTCGAAGGTGGTGAAGGTTTCGCTCGCGGTCATGGCGTCGGCAGGGCGAGCTCGGCCAGAGCGCGCCGGGTGTGGTCCACGAAGGGGAGATCGGCGCGGGCCGCGAGGGCGGCCCGCAGGTGCTCCAGGTCGGCCGGCAGGTCGACGTCCGGGTGCGCCGGCAGCTCGGCCACCGACAGGCCGCGCGCGCGCGCCAGGCGCAGCGTCGCGGCGGCCATGTCCGCGCTCGACATGCGCACCTCCGTGAAGAGCTCCGGCACGCTGCGCCGGAGCCCGACGAGGTAGTAGCCACCCCCGAGGTCCGGCCCGAGCACGCAGTCCGCGCCTTCCTCGAGACGCGCGTGGGCCTCCTCGAGGCGCGCGAGCGGCACCAGCGGCTGATCGCTGCCGACGATCACGAGCGTGCGCGCCAGCCCGCGCTCGAACACCCGCGCGACGTGGTGCGCCAGACGCTGGCCGAGCCCGGCGCCGACCTGGGGCCACTGCTCCTCGACCTCGGGAAAGGCGCCCTGGAACCAGCCGGCGCGCTCCGCCGGCGCGAAGACCAGGGCCGTGCGGAAGGTCCCGGCGCGCGCGCGCGCGACGCCATCGCGCAGCATCGCCTCGGCCAGGTGCGCGGCCTCCCGCGGCGCGAGCGGCGGACACAGGCGCGTCTTCACGGCCCCGGGGGTCGGGTGCTTGGCGAAGATCGCCGTCAGCCGCTCCTCGCGCGGGGGCGCCATGGACTGGAGAGCATAGGGCCCGGCGGCCGCGCCAGGCCGGGCCAGGCCTGAACCGAGCGGCCCGCGCCTGCGTTCGCCAACGCTCCCGCCCGCGCCACCCGTACACTCCCGTCATGCTGGCCCTCCTCCTCCCCCTCCTGCTCCAGGAACCGAGCGGCACCGTGCCGCCCTTCGACGCCTCGAAGCCGCTCTCGGCGAGCACCCTCTCGGACGAGATCGACCGCTCCGTGCACTGGATGCGCGGGCGCTTCGACCCGGCCAAGGGCGACTACGGCGGGGTCGAGACGAACGGCTGGGTGCTCTTCGCCTACGCCACGTGCCCGCGCCGCTACCGTCCGGACGACGGGCCCTTCGTGGCCGGCGCGCTGCAGGGGCTGCTGGCGGCCCAGGCGCAGGACGGCTCCTTCGGCAGCGACAACTGGAACCGGGTCGCGGCCCGCGCGCTGGCGGCGATGGGCGCCGCGGAGGCCGCCGGGCGCGTCCCGGGGGGCATCCTCCCGGCGGCCTGGGACCGGCCCGAGCGCACGCCCGAGGACGTGCTGGCGCGCGCCAGGGAGCTGCTCGGCACGCGCGCCGCCGACGGGTCCTTCGGCAACGTGAAGGAGACGGCCCGCGCCATCGCCGAGCTCTCCTGGTGTCAGGCGTACCTGGCGGCGCGCGAGCCGAAGAAGGCCCCGAAGCCGGCCCAGGCCCTGCCGGCCTTCGATCCGGCGCGCGCGGCCGAGACGCAGCGCGCGCTCGAGCGCGGCGCCATGTTCCTCCTCTCGCAGCGCGTCGAGGGCGGCTTCGGCTTCGACGGCCGGCGTGACGCCGGCATCACCGCCATGGCGGTCGGAGCGCTGCTCGCGCTGCCCGAGCCGCGCCCGGCCGCGGTGCAGGCAGCCATCGTCGAGGGCCTCGACTTCCTGGTCGGCCTCCAGCAGGACGACGGCTCGATCCACGAGGGCCAGCTCGCCAACTACGTGACCTCGGCCGCGATCCTGGCGCTGGTGCGCGGCGGGCGGCCGGACGACCAGGAGCGCGTGCGGCGCGCCACGGCCTTCCTCAAGGCGCTCCAGTCCGACGAGGGCGAGGGCTACTCCGAAGGCGACCGCTACTACGGCGGCATGGGCTACGGCGGCGACGAGCGTCCCGACCTCTCGAACCTGCAGATGGCGCTCGAGGCCCTGCACGCGGCCGGCACGTCGCCCAGCGATCCGGCCTTCCAGAAGGCGCTGGCCTTCCTCCAGCGCTGCCAGAACCGCTCCGAGTCGAACGACCTCGTGGTGGTGGCCGACGGCAAGACGATCGCGGCCGGCAACGACGGCGGCGCCGGCTACGCGCCGGGCGAGTCGAAGGCCGGCTTCGTGACCCTGGCGGACGGCAAGCAGGTCCCGCGCTCCTACGGCTCGATGAGCTACGCGCTGCTCAAGGGCTACCTCTTCGCCGGCCTCGCCAAGGACGACCCGCGCGTGCAGGCGGTGTGGAAGTGGCTGCGCGAGAACTACACCCTCGACGTCAACCCGGGCTTCCCCGCCAGCGACGACCCGGCCGCCGCCTACCAGGGGCTCTTCTACTACTTCTACACGATGGCCAAGGCGCTCGACCTCTTCGGCGAGGGCGTGCTGGTCGACGCGGCGGGCGTCGAGCACGACTGGCGCAGCGAGCTGTGCGCGCGCCTGGTGGCGATGCAGCGTCCGGACGGCTCGTGGATCAACGAGAACGCCGCGCGCTGGTTCGAGGGCAACCCGGTGCTGGCGACGAGCTACGCGCTGCTCACCCTGGGCACCGCGCGCGGCAAGCCGTGAGCGCAGCCGCGCTCAGAGCATCCAGCCGCCGCTGACGAGCAGCTCGGTGCCGGTCGTGTAGGCGGCGTCGTCCGAGCACAGGAAGGCCACCGCGCGGGCGACGTCCTCGGGCGTGCCGGGCCGGCCGAGCGGAATGCGCGCCAGGCGCTCCTCGTCGAGCGTGTCGGGATGCGCGTGGGCGTGCGGCACGTGCCCGGGCGAGACCAGGTTGACGGTCACTCCGTGGGGCGCCTCCTCGACGGCCCAGCTCTTCACCAGCACGAGCAGCGCGCTCTTCGCCGCGGCGTAGGCCGCCGTCTCGCGCCGCGCGCGCAGGCCGTCCAGGCCGCTGGTCCCGAAGAAGACGGCCCGCCCGCGCGCCGCCCGCAGGGCCGGCCGGACGGCGCCGAGGAAGGCGAAGGCCGACTCGACGTTGCTGGCCAGCATGCGCCGGAGATCCGCGGCCGAGGTCGTCTCGAGCGGGCCCGAGACGTACTCCCCAACCGCGTGCACGGCGTGGTCGAGCCGCCCCTCGGCCGCCAGCACGGCCTGCGCGAGCTGCTCGGCCTGGCGCGCATCCTGGAGGTCGGCCCGGTGGGCGCGCGCCCCGAACTCGTCGCGCAGCCCGCGCGCCGCCTCGCTCTCGCTGCGCCAGACGACGTGCACGTGCTCGCCGCGCGCGCGCAGGTGGCGCGCGACCGCGAGGCCGAGCCCGCGCGCGCTGCCGGTGACCAGGGCGACCCGCGGAGCTGCCGGCGACATGGGCCGCAGAGGCTACCGCGGACGACCCGGGAGCGCCCCTCGAGCCGGACTGAATGCGCGCGGGCCCGTCGAGTAGGATCCGCGCACGATGTCTCCGTCCCCCCTCCAGAGGTCGCTCGCATGAAGGGTTGTCTGATCGCCGCCGCCGTCGCGCTGCTCGTCCTGCTGGCCGCCGGAGGCTGCGGCGTCGGGACCTACAACGGCATCGTGAGCCAGGAGGAGGGGATCACGGCCGCCTGGGGAGAGATCCACAACCAGTACCAGCGCCGCTTCGAGCTCGTCCCCAACCTGGTGGCGACCGTCCAGGGCGCGGCCGACTTCGAGAAGTCCACCCTGACCGAGCTGACGGAGGCGCGCGCCTCGGTCGGCAAGGTCGCGCTGCCGAAGGAGCTGCCCGAGGACCCCGCCCAGCTCCAGGCCTTCTTCCAAGCCCAGGAGCGGCTCTCCGGCGCGCTCTCGCGCCTGCTGGTCGTGGCCGAGAACTACCCGGCCCTGACGGCGACGAGCGGCTTCCAGGACCTCCAGGTCCAGCTCGAGGGCAGCGAGAACCGCATCGCCGTCGCGCGCCGCGACTACATCGAGGCCGTGCGCGCTTACAACGTCGCCATCCGCCGCTTCCCGGGCTCGCTGGTGGCGGGTCTCTTCAGCAAAGAGCCTCACGCGCAGCTCGAGACGCCGGCGGGCTCGACCGAGGTCCCGAAGGTCGAGTTCGGGAAGTAGGTTGGCCGCGACGCTCCTCGCGCCCGCGCTCGCCGCGCTCGGACTGCTCCTCGGCTCGGGCCGTCAGGAGCTCGTCGTCCCCGCCGTCGACGGCTGGGTCGTGGACCGGGCCGGGATCCTGAGCGAGGCCGAGGAGCGCGAGCTCGAGACGCTGGCGGAGTCCTACCGGACGGGCTCGGGCCACGAGGTGGCGCTCCTGACCGTCCCCGACCTCGGCGGACGCTCGATCGAGGAGCTGGCGCTGGCCACGGCGCGGGCCTGGAAGATCGGCGACCGGGAGACGAGCTCGGGCGCGCTGCTGGTGGTCGCCCTGGAGGAGCGCGCGCTGCGCATCGAGGTCGGGCGCGGCCTGGAGGGCACGCTGACCGACGCCACCTGCGGTCGGATCATCCGCGACGTGCTGGTGCCCGGGTTGCGCGCGGGGCGCACCTACGCGGCGTTGCGGGCCGGGATCGAGGCGATCCACGCCGCGGCGGGCGGGGACTACGGGCCGCTCGAGCGCGCGCGAGGCGCGCCCGAGGTCCCGGAGCTCTTCGCGCTGGCCTTCGGCGTGCTCTTCCTGCTGGTCGTGCTGGGCGTGATGCGCCGCGTGCACCGCGGTCTGCGCGGCGGGGACGGCGCGCTGCCGTGGATCCTCGCCTCCCAGCTCGGGCGCTCGCACGGCGGCGGAGGCTTCGGCAGCTTCTCCGGTGGCGGCAGCAGCGGCGGCTTCGGCGGCTTCGGGGGCGGCGGCGGCTTCTCGGGCGGAGGAGCGTCGGGGCGATGGTGAGCGCGCTCCTCCTGCAGACACGCGAGTGGGGCGCGGGCGTCCAGCTCACGGCCGGGGCGGAGGCCTGGCTCGGGCTGGCCGGGCTCGTGCTGTTCGCGGGCGGCTGGAGCCTCCTCGTGCTGCGCGCGCTCCTGCGGCAGGGCCGCTACCGCGCGACGGGCGTGCTCACGGCCGAGGACCTCGCCGCGGTGCACGCGGCCCTGGGTGCGGCCGAGCGCCGGACCGTGGGCGAGATCCTGCCGGTCGTGCTCGAGCGCTCGGACCGCTACCCGGGCGCCGCCTGGCTGGCGTCCCTGGTGGCCCTCGGCTCGGGCTCGCTCCTCCTGGCGCCCTGGCTGCCCTGGCACGCGCCGCTCCTCGTGCTGCTCGCGCAGCTCGGCCTGGTGGCCGCGGGCCACGCCTGTGCGCGGGCCCTTCCGGGCGTCCTACGCCTCTTCGTGAGCGCCGCGCGCGCCCGCGAGATGGCCGAGGAGCAGGCCTTCCAGGAGTTCCACCGCCACGAGCTGACGCGCACCGCGGGCCGCACCGGCGTCCTGCTCTTCGTGAGCCTGCTCGAGCACCGCGCGGTCGTGCTGGCCGACGAGGGCATCGCGGCGCGGGTCGGACCCGAGGCGTGGCAGGCGACGAACGCGGCCGTGCTGGAGGGCATCCGGTGCGGCTCGCTGCGCGACGGGCTGATCGCCGGCATCCGGAGCGCCGGGGCGCTGCTGGCCGAGCACGCGCCGGTGGCGGAGGGCGACCGCAACGAGGTGCCCGACCGCGTGATCGTGCGTCGCGAGTAGCCCGGACCGCTACTCGATCAGCCCGACGCGGCTCGGCGGCCACAGGCGCAGGTCCACGCGCCCGCGCACGTAGTCCTCGGCCACGCAGCCGAACTCGCGGCTGTCGGAGGAGCGCGGGCGGTTGTCGCCGAGCACGAAGTAGTTCCCGGGCGCGACCTCGACGACCAGCTCGGAGGAAGGATCGAGGGCGGCCACGTAGGGTTCCTCGAGACGCTCCCCGTTGACCCACACGTACCCTCGCTCCAGCACGACGCGGTCGCCCGGCAGGCCGATGACGCGCTTGATGTAGTCGATCTCCGGGTCGAGCGGGTAGCGCAGCACGACCACGTCGCCGCGCTCGATCGGCCCGAGCAGGTAGCTCCAGGGCTCCACCAGGATCCGATCGCCGTCCTGGATGCCGGGCGCCATCGAGCTGCCGCGCACCACCGACAGGTTGAAGAACAGGCTGTAGGAGACGAGCAGCAGCGTCGCGAAGCGCGCCACGGCGCCCAGGCCCGCGAGCTGGGCCCGCAGCGGGCTGGGCATGGCCGCGGCGAGCGGCGAGGCGTCGAGGAGGTCGGGACCGGACTCGTCCATGGGCCCGGACCTTTCGGCACCGTTTTCGGGCCATCTGGAGCCCGCCCGCCGCTCTTCCCGGGCGTGCGCCCCGCGCGCGGCCCGGGTAGCCTCGCGTCATGCCGACCCCGCCCGCCCGTCCCGACCGCCGCAGGCTCCTCGTCACGGCCGCCGCCGGGCCGCTGCTCGCCGCCGGCTGCGCGGCCCCGCGCGCGAGCCGCGCCGAGCGGGACGAGCTGGAGCGGCTCTTCTCCGACCTCGGCGACCAGAGCGGGCGCTGGAAGCCGATCTCCGCGGCCGAGAAGCGCCCGCGCCTGGCACGCCTGGCGGAGCTGCTGGGGGAGCAACAGATCGACGCGCTCCTGATCGAGCCCGGCGCGACGCTGCAGTACCTGTGCGACGTCTCCTGGGGCCGCTCGGAGCGGCTCTTCGCGCTGGTCGTGCTGGCGGACGGCAGCGTCTTCTGGGTCGTGCCGGCCTTCGAGGCCCCGCGCGCCGAGCGCCGTATCGGCGCCGCCGAGGCCCCGGCCGGCGCGCTCGTCGCCTGGGACGAGCACGAGTACGCCTTCGCGCCGCTGGCGGCCGCCCTGCGCGCGCGCGGCGTCGAGCGCCTGGCGATCGAGCCCGAGGCGCGCGCCTTCGTGGCCGAGGGCGCGGCCGCGGCCTTCGGACGCGAGCGCGTCGTCGCCGGCCTGCCGCTGGTGCGCGCGCTGCGCGGCCGCAAGGACGCGCGCGAGCTCGAGCTCCTGCGCGCCGCCTCGGAGCTGACCCAGCGCGCGATCCGGGCCGTGGCCGAGCGCCTGCGCCCCGGCCTCGACGACCACGCGCTCGGACGCTGGATCGTGCACGCCCAGCAGGCCCTGGGGCTGCGCGGGACCTGGGTCCTGCCGCTGATCGGCCCGAGCGCCGCCTACCCCCATGGCGAGGCCGAGGGGCGCGTGCTCGAGCCGGGCGCGGGGATCCTGGTGGACACCGGGGGCTCGCTGCACGGCTACCAGAGCGACACGACGCGCTCGTGGAGCTTCGGGCCGCCGCGAGACGCCGAGTTCGAGCGCGCCTGGCATGCCGTGCGGGAAGCCCAGCGCGCCGCCTTCGCGCGCATGGCCCCGGGCGTCCCCTGTCGCGAGGTCGACCGCGCCGCGCGCGCCGCGATCGAGGCCGCCGGCTATCCCGGCGGCTACACCGTCTTCGGCCATCGCCTCGGGCACGGCATCGGCCTGCAGGGTCACGAGGAGCCCTACTTCGACGGCGGCAACGAGCTCGCCCTCGCGCCCGGCATGACCTTCAGCAACGAGCCGGGCATCTACCTCGCCGGGCGCCTGGGCGTGCGCCTGGAGGACATCGTCGCGATCACCGCCACGGGCGCGGACCACTTCGGGAGCTGGCAGGAGAGCCCCGCGCGCCCGTAGGCGAGCGAAGATCGCCTGTCGAGCGTGCCGTCAGCGTGACCGGCGCGGTTCGCCCGGGCGGGCGTCGGCCCGCACGGCGATCCACGGCGCATTCCGGGACCGATCCTCGATCGCCCGCGCCCCTTGCCGGAGCCCCCCACCTCGATTACCCTCCTGCGCTCGAAAAACCCCGGAGAACCCCATGGGCAGATATCGGAACAAGTCGGGCGGCCCGACGCGCGGCCGCCTGCGCGTCAAGCGGATGGGCATGGGCTCGGGTCGCGCCCGGGCGCGCCATCAGGCCAGCCTCAAGAAGGGCAAGCGCGGCTGAGCCGCCTGGCCCGCGGATGCCGCCGGCATCCGCAGGCGAGGGGGCTCTGGATCGGCCGGGCGCGCGCTCCTCGCGCGCCCCTTCTCCTTCCGCGGAGCAGCGCTACTCGCCCGTGTAGCCCAGGGCCTGCAGGGCCGCGGCCGAGCCCTCGCTGTCGCCGGCCACGACCTCGGCGTCGCCGGTGCGGGCCTCCAGCCGCGCGAGGAGCTCGGCAGCGAGCTCCGGGTGCGCGGCCTGCACGTCGGTGAACCCGAGCGGGTCGGAGCAGAGGTCGTAGAGCTCGTGACGCACGCTCGCGCCCGAGCCGAAGCGCACGAGCTTGAAGCAGCCCTCGTAGAGCGCGAAGCGGTGGTCGTCCGGGTCGAGGTGGTCGCGGTCGTCGACCCAGCGCACCCGCTCGGCGGGCAGCTCTCCGGTCAGGTCGAGCCCCTCCATCGTGGGCGGCACCTCGAGCCCGGCCAGGGCCAGCAGGGTGGGCGCCACGTCGATGCCCGAGACCGGCCGCGCGCTGCGCGCGGCGCGCGGCGCGGGCTCCGGCAGGCGCAGGATCAGCGGCACGCGCACCTGCGGCTCGCGCACGTCGTCGTGGTTCCAGGTGCCGTGCTCGCCCAGGCCCTCGCCGTGGTCCGAGGTCACGAGCACGGCCGTCCCGCCGCGCTCGAGCGCGAGCGCGTCGAGGAAGCCCCGCACCTCGCGGTCGAGGTCGAGCAGCTCGCCGTCGTAGAGGTCGTTCACGTGGCGCACGTCGTCGGCGTCCAGCGCGTAGCCGGGCTGCCAGCGGTCGCTGCGGAAGAGGAACCCGTCCACGGGACCGTCGTAGGGCTGCACCAGCTCCCGGCCCTCGCCCTCGGGCAGGTAGGGCCAGTGCACGTCGTAGAGGTTCACGAAGCAGAACCACGGGCGCGGATCGTCGCGCGCGATCCAGCCGCGCGCGCGCGCCAGGACCTCTGAGGCGGGCCGCTGGAAGTCCTGGATCCAGTGCGGGCGCCCGTT
>DASVAP010000145.1:0-2608 GCA_036376275.1 Planctomycetota bacterium
CCGGCAGCGCCGCGCGGCGCCAGGCGCGGCGCGAGGCCGCGGCGAGCTGGCGCGCGCGCACCTCGGGGTCGAGGCCGCGCTCGCTCGACACGCCTTGCAGCGCGGCGATGCGGCGCGCGCTGAAGGAGTCGGGGTGCGCGGCGAGGAGCCGGGCCAGCGGGAGCGTGCTCCCGAAGGCGCCCCACAGCCCCGCGATGAGGACCCAGGCCAGGTGGTTGCCGGCCCACGCCGCGCGCGCGAGGAAGGCCGTGCCGACGAGCGCCGCAACGCCAAGCCAGGCGCGCGGCTCGAAGGCCACGCGCATCCCCGCGACGAGCAGCAGCAGCGTCAAGAGGCCCGCCCCGACCGCACGCAGGAGCCCGAGATCACCCGTCACCGGATCGCTCGCCATGGGCGCCAGGGCGAAGGCCACGACGCCGGCGAGCAGGGTGAACGACCACAGGCCGGCCTGGTACGCCCGCAGCGTGCGCAGCGCCTTGCCCAGGTCGCGGAACGCCGGCCGCACGCGCGTCGGCCGCGCAGCGCGCGAACGGGACGGCAGGAAGACGTCGGCGAGAGCCAGGGGAGCCTCCTCGCCGACGATCCTACGGGCCGCAGCGAGGATCGGGTAGGAGTGCCGAGGGCTCGTCGCGCCCCCCGCTCCAGTTCCACGGGAATCGTCCGCGCGCGAGCGCCGGAGCGGTGCCCATCCAGCACCATGGAGCCGATGCCGACCAGCGCGATGCTCCTCCAGCACGGCCGCTTCGTGCGCGAGCTGGCGCGGGCGCTCCTGCGCGATCGGCACGCGGCCGAGGACGTGGCCCAGGAGGTCTGGCTGCAGGCCTGGCGGCACGCGGAGACGCTCGCGACGCCGCGCGCCTGGCTGCGGCGCGCCGCCCGGAGCCTGGCGTCCAACCGCCGGCGAGCGGAGGAGCGGCGCGCGCGCCACGAGTCCCTCGCGGCGGCGGACGAGCCCGGGTGCTCGCCGCTGGAGGAGAGCGCGCGTTCGGAGCTCCTGCACCGCGTCGTCGACGCGGTCTTCGCGCTCGAGGAGCCCCTGCGCGGCACGATCCTGGCACGCTACTTCCGCGGGCTCGACGTGCGCGCGCTGGCGGCGGAGAGCGGCGTCCCGCCCTCGACCGTGCGCGACCGCGAGCGGCGCGCGCTGGAGCTCCTGCGCCGGCGGCTCGACCGCGGCACGGGCGGACGGGAGGCGTGGGCCATCGGACTCGCGCTCCTCACACCTCGTGCGACCTCCTTGGGTCCGGCTGGAGGCCTCCTGGTGGTGCTCGGAGTGGCGGGGGCCGCACTGGCGATGCTCGCGGCCCTCGCCGGGAGCTTCGAGGAGCCGGCGCCCTCGGCCGTCGATCCCGCGATCCACGCGACGCTCGGCACGGGAGCCGCGAGCGATGGAGCCGCGCAGGCGCCAACGCCGGAGGTGGCGTCGGCCCGCAGCGAGGCCCACGGCGTCGCCCCGGAGTCGACTCCCGATCCGGCCACGGAGCTCGACCTGCTCGTCGGCCGCACGCTGGACCTGGAGGGGCGCCCGCTGGCCGGCGTCCGCTTGCGCTTCGAGCGCGCACGGCGCGAGGTCCTCCGCACGCTCTCGGACGAGGAAGGGCGCTTCCGGGTCGAGGACATGCCGGCCTTCACCTCGGTCGCGGCCGAGCACCCGGGCTACCGCCTGCTGCGCGCGACCGATCCCGAGACCGACGTCCACCAGCCCTACCGGCCGATGCGCGTGACGCTGGTCCCCGTGGGTGCGCTCGAGCTGTGCGTGCGCGACGAGGACGGGCAACCGCTGCCGGGCGTGGTCGTGTCGGTGAGTCCCCGGGCCA
The DNA here is from genome assembly GCA_036376275.1 of Planctomycetota bacterium. Taxonomy (GTDB): domain Bacteria; phylum Planctomycetota; class UBA1135; order UBA1135; genus JABFRZ01. Next base: position 1,818 of record DASVAP010000145.1, read on the forward strand.
AGGAGCGCCTCGATCCCGCGGTCCCCGACAGCTGCCTGCGCCTGCCAGGCGACCAGACTGCGGCCGAGACCGACGCGAGCGGCTACGCACGCCTGGAGGACATCTGGACGGGGATCCATCTCGCGCTCCAGCTCGACCTGGAGGCGGGGGCCGACACCGGTCAGGTCCAGGTCGAGCGCGCCCTCGGCGGACGGCTGCTGCTCGACCGGCCGCAGGGCGGGCCGATCGTGGTCCGGCCGGGGCGCGTGCTCACACTGGAGGCCACCTGGGGCGCGGCGCGTGCTCTGCGAGGCGTGGTCGTCGACGAGCGCGGACTCCCCGTGGGTGGCTGCAGGGTCGACCTGGAGGACGAAGGCTACGAGCCACGCGAGGATGGTCACCGGCTGGGCTCGACGGTCAGCGGCGACTCGGGCGAGTTCGAGCTTGGCTTCCGTACCCCCGGCCTGCGCGGGCCGGTGCGCATCGTCGCCTCGCGGCAAGGCTCGCACGTTCCCATCGGACAGCTCCCGGTCGGGTCCATCGCCGTCTGCGCCGCGCGCGGCGAAGTCCGTCTCGAGGCCGACGAGCTGCCGCCGAACGAGCCAGTCCTCGTCCAGCTCCTGCCGACCCGCGACGCCCTGCTGTACGGCGAGGTGCGCGCGAGCGACGGGACGCCACTGGACTGGTCGTCCCACCGCCTCGCGACCCTGTCCCCGGACACACTACCGACCTGCGCGTACTGGAGCGGGGGTGCATTCTCGATCCATCCGCTTCCGCTCGAGCCGCAGGACATCGTCGTGGTGACGCAGGGC
>DASVAP010000149.1:0-8592 GCA_036376275.1 Planctomycetota bacterium
GTAGGACCGGTCGACGAGGCCCGTCAGCTCGAAGCGGCCCGCTCCATCGCTCGTCGCCTCGCGGCCGCCGGCCTGGGCCTCGGCGCCGTCGATCACGCCCTCGAGGTCGAAGTCGAGCAGCAGCGTCAGCTCGCCGACGCGCGTGGGGATCTCCCCGAAGCGCTCGCCGTCCGTCGTCCACACCTGGGCGCCCGCCAGCGCGCGTCCCTGGGCATCCTCCACGCGTCCGGCGATCCGCAGCGCGGCCGGTCCGAGCACGAGCTCGAGCTCGCGCCGCTCGTCCGCCGGCAGGCCCGCGAGGTCGAGCTCGCCCGGCAGGTGTCCAGGCAGCACGGCCCGCAGCCGGGTGGGCAGTGCCTCGTCCTCCAGCTCGAAGGCGCCCTCGCCGTCGCAGCGCGCGCTGGCCTCGCCCGCGGAGACGTAGGCGCCGGCCGCCGGGAGCCCGTCGGCGCGCCAGACGCGCCCGGCCAGGGCTGCGTCGCGGGCGGCGCGCGCGAGCGTCACGACCAGCTCGTCGCTCGATTCCTCGGGCAGCGTCAGGCTCGCGCTCGCGTGGCCGTCGGCCTGCGCCCAGAGGAGGCTTCCGGGCGCGCCTCCGAGCGTGGGGAAGGCGAACGAGCCGTCGGCCGCCGAGGTCGTGCGCGCCACCGGAAGCGTGGCGGAGAAGGTGCCGGGCTGGAGCTCCTGCGCGAGCGCGTCGGCGAGCTGGAGCCAGAGGTCCGCGCCGGGCAGCGGGGTGCCCGCGCCGTCGACCACGCGTCCGGAATAGGTGCGCGCCGGGCCCACGTACACGACCGGGGTCTCCGGGGTGGCGATGTCGGTGAGCGTGGGTGCGGCCAGGGTGGCGTAGCCGCGTCCCTCCGCGACGATGCGGCAGAGCCGCGCCGGCAGGGGCAGCTCGAAGCGGCCGTCCGCGGCGCTCTCGGCGAGCGCGGCGGGGACGTCGGCGGGCTCGGGCGCGCGCAGGGTGGTCGGCAGCCGCTCGTAGGTCACGCTCAGGCCGGCGACGGGGCGCTGCCCGACGTCGCGCACGAAGCCGATCAGGGTGGGCGCGGCCGGCGGCTCGGGGGCCTCGGGTGCGGGGTCGCGCCGCGTCGCGACCGGCGCGGCCTCGCGCTCGCTCCCGCGCGGCTCCTCCAGCACGACGCCGGTCTCCACGCGCTCGAGCGGGGTCGAGGGCGCGGCCGGCTCGCTTCCGTGCGCCACGGGCGCGGGCTCGGCCGGGCTCGGGGGCCGGCGCAGGGCGAGGATGCCGAGGGCGGTCAGCGCCGCCGCGGCGACGCTCCATTTCCAGAGGGTTCCCATGGCGACGAGAGGGGCGAGGGGAGTGGGAGCGGGACGCAGGGCGGGCGGCAGCCCGAGGTGGGGCACGAGGAGCGCGGCCCAGGCCTCGCGGCGCCCGTACCCGCGATCGAGCTGCGCGCGCAGGCGCGCGAGCGCACGCTCGAGCCGGGTGTGCACGGTCTTGAGCGGGACGCCCATGCGCGCGGCCACGGCCGGCGGCGCCAGGTCTTCCAGGAAGCGCAGCGCGACCGTGGTGCGGTAGGGCTCCTCCAGCGCGCGCACGGCGGCCACGAGGTGCGCGTGCAGCTCGAGCCGCGCGGCCAGCTCGTCGGTCGGCTCCGCGCCGCGTACCCCGCTGTCGTGCTCGCCCTCGCGCCGCCGGCGGCGCCCGTCCGTGCGCTGCCCCTGGCGCACGACGTTGCGCAGGATCGCGCCGAGCCACGCGCGCAGCGGCACGCCCGCGCCCGGGGCGCGCGCGAGGGCCTTCGTGAACGTCTCCTGCGTCGCGTCCGCCGCGTCGGCCGGCTCGCGCACCAGGCGCAGCGCCAGGCGCTGGAGCCAGGCGCTCTCGGCCAGGAGCTGGGCCGTGGGGACGGGTTCGGGCGGAGTCATGGCGGTCTTCTTTCTCCCATGCCGCCGCCGGGCGCGCTTCCTCGGCCTTCTGGGATTTCCGGCGACCTCCAGGAGCCCGGACGGACCGCGCCGCCCCGTGCCTCAGCGCTTGCCGTCGATGGGCCCCAGCTCCTCCGCCAGGCCCGGCTCCAGCTCCGTGTACTCGACCACGACGCGGCCGCTGGCCTCGTCGATGGAGATCACGCGCATGGGCAGGCGCAGGCCGGAGACGTCGCGCCAGTCCTCGAAGTGCACGGTCTTCGGGAGCGCGCCGATGCCGTCGACGAGCTCCCGGACCTCGGCGCGCACGAGGTCGCCGGTCGCGAGATCGAGGGTGACCTGGGTCGGCGGGGCCTCGCCCTTCGTCAGGCGCACCTGGACGAGCTCGCGCTCGCCCTCGGCGAGGACGCGCACGACCTCGGCGGCATCGAAGCGACGGCGCCAGTCGCCGAAGAAGACCGCCGGGCTGCCGGTGCGGGCCTGGTCGAGGTTGTCGCCCTGGAGCTCGTGCTCGCCGTCGAAGGAGGAGGCGGCGGTGGCGCGCTCGCCGTCGAAGTCCGTGCGCGAGGCGACGAAGGGCAAGAGGTCGACCAGCTCGCGGAAGCGGCCGCTGGCGTCGAAGACCGTCTCGGTCGTGCCGCGGATGCCGGAGCTCGCGAAGCGCATCGTGCCGGAGAGCCGGCACGTGCCGAGCTCCGCCAGGCGCGCCTCGAAGGCCTCGGCGCGGCGCAGGGCCATGAGCTCGTCCAGCGTCGGCGGCGGCGCCGGGGCGCCGACGCGCGTGCACACGCGTTCCGTGCCGCGCTCGAAGAAGACCAGCGCGTCCTCGCGGAACTCGACCGCCAGCGCGGGATTGGCGCGGAACACCCAGCGCTCGAGGTCATCGGGCGGGAAGAGCTCGTACACCAGCTGCCCGGGGTAGTCGACGGCCAGGCGCCCGTGGCTCAGCACCACGGCGAAGGTCTTGCCCGTCAGCGGATCGGCGTAGTCACCGAGGTAGGGCGCCAGCTCGGCCGGATCGGCCTCCGGAGCCGGCTCGTAGCCCTCGCGGAAGCACTCGAAGGCGAAGCCGCCCTGGTGCAGCGTGAGGGAGACGACGCGCTCGCCGAGCTCGCCGAAGGAGACCTGGATCTGGTCGGGGATGGCCGTGAACGGGCGCTTGCCGTGCTCGTCCGGCGGGCCGAGCTCGTAGACCGTCTGGCCGGGGACGTCGAGCCACAGCTTGCCCTCGCGCGCCGAGAGCTCGAAGCGCGCGCCCTGGAACTGGAAGAAGTTCGCCAGGTACGTGCCGGTGAAGCGCGCCAGGTCGCTGGCCGGGCTGGCCGAGGCCTCCGCGAGCGCGCGCGGCTCCTCGAACAGGGCCGCGAACACCTTGGGCGCGATCGTGCCCTGCAGCGGCGTGGCCGAGACGTTGGTCAGCATCACGACGCCCGCGTTGCGTTCCGGCAGGAGCGCCACCAGGGCCGCGAAGCCGTCGATGTTGCCGCCGTGGTCGATCAGCTCGAGCCCGTTCCAGGTGCGCAGGAACCAGCCCAGGCCGTAGCGCGCGCCGGGGCCGGCCGTGTTGTGGGGCTTCCAGGTCTCGGCCAGGAGCTCGGCCGCGAGCAGGCGCCGGCCCTCGAGCTCGCCGCGCGCGAGCAGGAAGCGCACCCAGCGCGCCAGGTCGAGCACGTTCGAGTTCAGCGCGCCGGCCGGGGCGATCGAGTCGAGCGTGCGCATCGGCTTGCGCTCGAACAGGCCGGCGTCCTCGTCCCACTGGTAGCCGAGCGCGAGGTCCGCCGCCGCCTGGGCCGCGCGCACGTCGGTGCTCGTGTGCTCCATCCCGAGCGGCTCGAGCAGGCGCGCGCGCACCAGCTCGGCCCACGAGGCGCCCGCGACCGCCGCGCAGGCCTCGCCGGCCGCCAGGAACATCACGTTGTTGTAGTGGAAGTCGCGGCGGAACGGGCTCAGCGGCTCGGCCCCCAGCGCCGTGCGCAGGACCTGCTCGGCGCTCGCCTTGCCGCCGTACCACAGCACGTCCTGGCGCGCGAAGCCGGTGCGGTGCGAGAGCAGGTCGCGCAGCGTGACGGGTCCGTCGCCGTCGATCGGGAGCTCGAACCAGGGCAGGGCCTTCGTGATCGGGTCGTCGAAGCCGAGCTTGCCCTCGGCCTCGAGCAGCGCCACGAGCGTGGCCGTGAAGGCCTTGCTGGTCGAGCCGATGGCGAAGATCGTCTCCGGCGTCACGGCGCGCTCCGCCTCGACGTCCGCCAGGCCGAAGCCGCGCGCGAGGACGAGCTCGTCGTCCTTCACGATCGCCAGGGCGAGCCCGGGCACGTGCAGCGCGACGCGGTCGGCCTCGACGGCCTCGACCAGCTCCGCGAGCCGCGGGGCGAGCTCCGGATCGGTGGAGAGCAGCGCCTCTGGCTCGCCGCGCGGTGCCGCGACCTGCGGCGCGGCGGCCTGGATCGGCACCGCTGCCTCGGTCCGGCTCGCCGGCGGCGCCTCGGGCCCGGCGCAGGCGACGGCGAGGAGCGGCAGGAGGACGGGCGCGAGGCGTCGGAGGGGCTTCATGGAGGCTCTGGAGCGGCCCTAGCGTAGCCGTCCGCCGCGCCCGCGCTGGCCGGAGGGGATCCGGATGCCTCCAATCCCTATCCTCTTGCGCCCGTGACCCAGGCCACGAGCACCCGACCGAGCGCCGTCCGCCGTCTCGACTACCGCCCGCCCGACTTCTGGATCGAGCGGGTCGAGCTCGTCTTCCAGCTCGAGCGCGAGCGCACGCGCGTGCGCGCGCGCCTCTCCGGGCGCCGCAACGAGGCCGCCAACCCCGGCCGGCGGCCGCTGGTGCTGGACGGCGAGGGCCTGGAGCTGCACGCCCTGCGCCTGAACGGCAGCGACCTCGTCATCGGCGAGTTCGAGGTCACCGAGGACAGCCTGATCGTGCCCGAGGTGCCCGACCGCTTCGAGCTCGAGACCGAGGTCGAGCTCGACCCGCGCGCGAACACGCGCCTCTCGGGCCTGTACCTCACGAACGGCATCTACTGCACGCAGTGCGAGGCGCACGGCTTCCGGCGCATCACCTACTTCCTCGACCGGCCGGACGTGATGGCGCGCTTCTCGGTGCGCATCGAGGCCGAGCGCGCGCGCGCGCCGGTGCTGCTCTCGAACGGGAACCGCGTCGAGAGCGGCAACCTGCCGGACGGGCGCCACTTCGTGCGCTACGAGGACCCCTTCAAGAAGCCCAGCTACCTGTTCGCGCTGGTGGCCGGCGACCTGGCCTGCGAGCGCGACACCTTCCGCACGCACTCGGGCAAGAACGTTGGGCTCGAGATCTGGGTCGAGCCGCAGAACCTCGGCAAGTGCGCGCACGCCCTGCGCTCGCTGCAGAAGGCGATGCAGTGGGACGAGCAGGTCTTCGGGCGCGAGTACGACCTGGACGTCTACCAGATCGTCGCCGTCAACGACTTCAACATGGGGGCCATGGAGAACAAGGGCCTCAACGTCTTCAACTCGCGCTACGTCCTGGCGGACGAGGCCAGCGCGACGGACGACGACTACCAGGCGATCGAGGGCGTGATCGCGCACGAGTACTTCCACAACTGGACCGGGAACCGCGTCACCTGCCGCGACTGGTTCCAGCTGACCCTCAAGGAGGGCCTGACGGTCTTCCGCGACCAGCAGTTCAGCGCCGACATGGGCTCGGCGGCCGTCAAGCGCATCGACGACGTGCGCAAGCTGCGCCTGGCGCAGTTCGCCGAGGACGCCGGGCCGATGGCGCACCCGATCCGGCCCGAGTCCTACGTCTCGATGGACAACTTCTACACCGCCACGGTGTACGAGAAGGGCGCCGAGGTCGTGCGCCTCTACCACACGCTGCTCGGGCCGGCCGGCTTCCGGCGCGGGATGGACCTCTACTTCGAGCGTCACGACGGCCAGGCCGTTACCTGCGACGACTTCCGCGCGGCCATGGCGGATGCGAACGGCGTCGACCTGGCGCAGTTCGAGCGCTGGTACTCGACCCCGGGCACGCCGGTGCTCGAGGCGCGCGGCGCGCACGACCCGAGCGGGCGGCTCTTCGATCTGACCCTGCGCCAGGTGCTGGCGCGCGTCGACGGCCGCGAGCCGGAGCCGCTGCACCTGCCGGTGCGCGTCGGGCTGCTCGGGTCCGACGGACGCGAGCTGACCCTGCGCCTCTCGGGCGAGTACAAGGACCAGACCGCGACCACGCGCACGCTCGAGCTGAAGGAGCGCGAGCGCACCTTCCGCTTCGTCGACGTGCCCGAGCGGCCGGTCGCGTCGCTGCTGCGCGGCTTCTCGGCCCCGGTCAAGCTGCGCATGGCGCGCCCGCGCGAGGAGCTCGCCTTCCTGCTGGCGCACGACGCGGACCCCTTCGCGCGCTGGGACGCCGGGCAGGAGCTCGCCAAGACCGTGCTGATCGATCTCGTCGGTCGCGCGGCCCAGGGCGCGCCCCTCGAGCTGCCGGCCGACCTGGTGGCGGCCTTCGGGCGCGTGCTGGAGGACGAGCGTCTCGATGGCTCGTTCCGGGCGCTGGCCCTGAGCCTTCCCGACGAGCTGACCCTCGGCCAGGAGTTCGAGGTCATCGACCCGGACGCGATCCACGCCGCGCGCCGCTTCGCCGTGCGGCACCTGGCCGCCGCGCACCGTGCGCGCCTGCTCGCCACCTACCGGCGCCTGGCCGAGGCCGCCGCGGGCGGGATCGAGGCGCCCGCGATCGACGCGCGGCGCCTGCGCAACCGCTGCCTCCTCTACCTGTCCGCGCTGGAGGAACCCGAGACGACCGGGCTCGCCCTCCAGCAGTTCGAGCGCGCCCGCAGCATGACCGACGCCGAGGCCGCCCTGGCGGCGCTGATCGGCGTGGACGGCCGCGAGCGCGAGCTGGCCCTCGACGCCTTCTACCGCCGCTGGAAGCACGACCCCCTGGTGCTCGACAAGTGGTTCCGCCTGCAGGCCGTCGCGCCCCAGCCCTCGACCTTCGAGCGCGTCGTGGCCCTGGCCAGCCACCCCGACTTCACGCTGCGCAACCCGAACCGGGCGCGCGCCTTGCTGGGCGCCTTCGCGCACGCGAACCAGGTCCGCTTCCACGCGGCCGACGGCCGGCCCTACGCCTTCGTGGCGGACAAGGTGCTGGCGCTCGACGCGCTCAACCCGCAGCTCGCGGCGCGGATGGTGTCCGCCTTCAACCAGTGGCGCAGGTTCGTCGCGCCGCTGCGCGAGCGCATGCGGGGCGAGCTCGAGCGCATCGCGGCGCACCCGGGCCTCTCGAAGGACACGGGCGAGATCGTGGGGCGGGCGCTGGAGACGACGGGCGGCTGAGGAAGAAGGGCGCGGAGACGCGGAGGGAAGACGCGGAGGGCGCGGAGCAGAGCAGAAGCGGAGAAGGGGGGAGGAGGAAGAGGGCAGAAGAGGGCAGAAGAAGAGGTCGCACCTCTTTCTTCCTCTTCCCCCCCCTCCTTCTTCTCTGTTCCTCTCCGCGCCCTCCGCGTCTTCCCTCCGCGTCTCCGCGTCTCCGCGTCTCCGCGTCTCCGCCCTCGGTTCGATTCAGCGCCCGAGCCCGCGGGCCACGTCGACGAGCTTCAGGAACTCGCGGCGGTCGCCGTGCGGGTCCGCGCCGAGGGCGTCCTTGGCCCAGCGGTACACGTCGGAGAGCGTCGCGCTCCCGCGGTGCTCCGAGTCGCGCAGGCACAGGCCGAAGGCGGCCACGGCGGTCGCGAAGCGCAGATCGTCGTCGGCGGCCTCGAAGGCGCCGCCGCCGTCGGTGAAGGGCACCGAGAGGAGCTCGCTGGTCGTGCCGGCCGGCTGCTTGTAGCGCAGCTGCACCGTCAGGAGCTCGCGCGAGAGCGCGGCCGGGCGCGGGGCGCGTTCCTGGTAGCGCAGGGGGCGCTCGGTGGCCTGCTCGGCGCCGACCGGCACGACCTCGTACAGCGCGGTCACCGTGTGGCCGGCGCCGATCTCACCCGCGTCCTTTCGGTCGTCGTCGAAGTCGCGCGCGGCGAGACGCCGGTTCTCGTAGCCGATCAGGCGATAGCTCGCCACCTCGGCGGGGTTGAACTCGACCTGGATCTTGACGTCCTTGGCGATCGTTTCGAGCGTCCCGTCGAGCTCGCGCACCAGCACCTTGCGCGCCTCCGCCAGGGTGTCGACGTAGGCGTAGTTGCCGTTGCCGCGGTCGGCCAGCTGCTCCATCGTGCCGTCCTTCAGGTTGCCCGTGCCGAAGCCGAGCACCGACAGGAAGACGCCGCTCTCCGCCTCGCGCGCGATCAGGCGCAGGAGGTCGCCGCGGTCGGTGACACCCACGTTGAAGTCGCCGTCGGTGGCGAGGACCACGCGGTTGACGCCCTCGGGGTCGAGGTGCTTGCGGGCGGTGGCGTAGGCGAGCTGGATGCCGGAGCCGCCGTTGGTCGAGCCGCCCGCCGCGAGACCCTCGATCGCGGCCAGGATGCGTCCGCGCTGCGCGACCGGCGTGGAGTCGAGCACGAGGCCCGAGCTGCCGGCGTAGACGACCAGCGCCACGCGGTCCGCGGGGGCGAGCTCGTCCACCAGCAGGCGCAGCGAGCGCTGCACGAGCGGGAGCTTGTCGGCGGCCTTCATCGAGCCGGAGACGTCCACCAGGAACACCAGGTTCTTGGCGCGCGGCCGCTCGCGGTCCGGGGCGCGGCCGAGGAGCCCGATGCGCACGAGCCGGTGCTCCGGCGCCCACGG
>DASVAP010000151.1:0-22589 GCA_036376275.1 Planctomycetota bacterium
GGCACGGGCTCGAAGGACGACGGGCTCGACCCCGAGCTCGAGCGCGTGGGCATGGTGCGCACGCCCCAGGGGGAGGTCCCGATCCTGCTCGCGCGCACGAGCACGGGGCCGGGCTTCGAGTGGCGTTTCTCGGCCGACACGGTGGCGGCCATTCCCGAGCTCCATGCGGTCTACGGTCGCGAGCACGGCTGGCTGGAGGAGCACCTGCCGGCGCCGTTCTTCGAGGTGCGCCTGCTCGAGGTCGAGCTGTGGCAGTGGCTCGGGCTGCTGCTGGCGGTGATCGTCGGCTCGATCGCCGGTTACGTCGGCTCGGCGATCCTCCTGCGCGTGATGCGGCAGGTGGCGCGGCGCACGAAGACCGTCTGGGACGACGAGCTCCTCGCGCGCGCGGCCAGCCCGGTGCGCTTCGGCCTGTCGGTGTTCGCCTTCTACGCCCTGGCGCAGATCCTGGACCTCAACGCGCTGGTCGCCGGGTTCCTGGCCCTGGCCTGCAAGGCCCTGACGGTCGTCGCCGCCACCTGGCTGCTGCTGCGCATGGTCGACGTCCTGGCCGAGGCCGTGCACCGCAACCTCGGGCGCCGCGACACGAACACGGCCGACACCCTGGTCCCGATCGGGCGCCGCGTGACGAAGGCCTTCGTGATCGCGATCGCGCTCGTCAGCCTGGTGCACAACCTCGGCTTCAACGTGGCCGGGATCCTGGCCGGCCTGGGCGTGGGGGGCCTGGCGGTCGCGCTGGCGGCCCAGAAGACGCTCGAGAACCTGTTCGGTGGCATCACGGTCCTGGTGGACCGGTCGGTCGAGGTCGGCCAGACCTGCCGCGTGGGCGAGCACTTCGGCACGGTCGAGGAGATCGGCATGCGCTCGACGCGCCTGCGCACGCTCGACCGCACGCTGGTGACGATCGCCAACGCCGAGTTCTCCGCGGCGCGCATCGAGAACTTCTCGCGCCGCGACCAGATGCGCCTCTACACCGTGCTGCAACTCGGCTACGACACGACGCCGGACCAGCTGCGCTACCTGCTGGTCGAGCTGCGCAAGGTGCTCTACGCCCACCCCAAGGTCACCCACGATCCTTGCCGCGTGCGCTTCACGGCCCTCAATGCCTACTCGCTCGACCTCGAGGTCTTCGCCTTCGTCGACACGCAGGACTGGAACGAGTTCCTGGGCATCCGCGAGGAGATCTACCTGCGCTTCATCGACGTCGTGGCCGCCAGCGGCGCAACCTTCGCCTACCCCTCGCAGACGCTCTACCTCGGCCGCGACGGCGGGCGGGATCTCGCGAAGAGCGCCGCCGCCGAGCGCGCCGTGCAGGAATGGCGCGAGGCCGGCAAGCTGCCGCTGCCGGAGTTCCCGCCCGACGCCATCGCCGCCATCGACGACACCCTCGAGTTCCCGCCGAAGGGCTCGGCGCTGCACAGGCCGAAGGCCTGATGGGCCGCGCATGCGACCCGGCCTCGAGGCCCGCTCCCCTCGGCTGGCCGTGCGGCGAGCGAGTGTCTGGGCGGCGCGCTGACCCGCGAACTCGCTATGCTGCCGCAGCGCCCGCCGTGTGGCGCCGGCAGCGACCCCCCTCCGAGCGGAGAGATCCATGAGCCCTTCCCCGAACGCAGCCAAGCTCCTCCTGGTCGCCCTCGGCCTCGCCCTGCCGCTCACCTTCGCCCTCGGGCAGGCGGCGGCGCCGGCGAAGGTGACCTACGAGTACCGCATCGTCGAGGACGTCGAGTCGGCCGAGCTCGTGCGCCTCGGGAGCGAGGGCTGGGAGTTCGCCGGCTACCTCGGCCAGGGCAAGAAGGGCACCGGCAGCGACGAGACGCTCTGGCGGCGGGCGCGGTGAGCGCACGCCCGCCCCGGCGGCGCGCGCGCCGCGACCGCGGGTCGGCCCGGTGAGCGCCGAGCAGCTCCTCGTCCTCGCGATCCTCGCGGCCACGGTGGCCGCCTTCCTGGCGGCGCGCTGGCGCCACGACATGGTCGCGGTCGGGGCGCTGCTGGCCTGCGTCGTGGCGGGGCTGGTGCCGGCCGAGCAGGCCTTCCTCGGCTTCGGCCATCCGGCGGTGATCACGGTGGCCTGCGTGCTGATCCTGAGCCGCGGGCTGCAGAGCTCGGGCGCGGTCGACGTCCTCGCGCGCCACGTGCTGCCCGCGCAGGCGGGGCCGACCGTCTCGATCGGCGCGCTGGTGGCGCTCGGCACGCTGCTCTCGGCCCTGATGAACAACGTCGGGGCCCTGGCGCTGCTCATGCCGGTCGCGGTGCAGCTCGCGGCGCGCCTCGGGCTCCCGCCGGGCAAGGTCCTCATGCCGCTCGCCTTCGGCTCGATCCTGGGCGGCATGACGACCCTGATCGGCACGCCGCCCAACGTGATCGTCTCGGGCTTCCGCGAGGCGGCGGGCCTGGGGAGCTTCGGGATGTTCGACTTCACGCCGGTCGGGCTGGCGGTGGCGGGCGCAGGGCTGGTCTTCCTGACGGCGATCGGCTGGCGCCTGGTTCCGGCGCGCGAGCAGAGCGGCATCGCCGGCTTCCAGAGCGGCCATTACCTGACCGAGGTGCGCGTGCCGGAGGGCAGCAAGGCCGCCGGGCTGACGCTGGGGGAGATCGAGGTCGCGCTCGACGAGGCCGGAGCGCAGGTCGTCGGCCTGGTGCGGGACGAGGTGCGGATGACGGCGCCGCGCTCGAGCCGGCCCGTGCGCGCGGGCGACATCCTGATCGTCGAGTCCGAGGCGCGCGCCCTGCCGGCGCTCCTGACGCGCCTCGGGCTGGAGCTCGAGGAGGACAAGCGTGCCGCGGCCGAGGGCGCGCCGCCCGCGGCCTCCGGCGCCGAGCCCGAGGGCGCGCGGACGCCCGACGACGACCACCTCATGGAGCTCGTCGTCCTGCCGGCCTCGACCCTGCGCGGCCGCACGGCCAGCGATCTCCTCCTGCGCTCGCACCACGGCATCAACCTGCTGGCCGTCTCGCGCCAGGGCCGGCGCCGGATCGAGCGCCTGCGCGCGCTGGCGCTCGAGCCGGGCGACCTGCTCCTGCTGCAGGGGCCGCGCGAGGTGCTGCTGGAGTTCGCCTCGCATTACGGCTGCGTGCCCCTGGCGCGACGCGACCTGCGCCTGCCGGACCGCGGCCGGGCCCTGCAGACCAGCGCGATCCTGGTCGTCTCGATCGCCGTCGCGGCGCTCGGCCTCCTGCCGACCGCCGTGGCCCTGGCGGCGGGCGTGCTGGTGGCGCTGGCGCTGCGCGCGATCCCACTGCGCTCGGTCTACGAGGGCGTCGACTGGTCCGTGATCGTGCTGCTCGCCGCCATGATCCCGGTGGCGGGCGCGCTGGAGAGCACGGGCACCGGCGACCGCATCGCGAGCTTCCTGCTCGCACAGGTGGCGCGCGGGCACGCGGTCGTGGCCCTGGCCGTCGTGCTGGGCGTGACCATGGTGCTGACCGACGTGATGAACAACGCCGCCACGGCGGCCCTGATGTGCCCGATCGCCCTCGGCACCGCGACCGCCCTCGGCCTGCGCGCGGACCCGTTCCTGATGGCGGTGGCGATCGGCTCGTCCTGCTCGTTCCTGACGCCGATCGGGCACCAGAACAGCACGCTGATCCTGGGGCCGGGCGGCTTCCGCTTCGGCGATTACTGGCGCCTGGGGCTGCCGCTCGAGCTGCTGGTGCTCGCGGTCGCGCTCCCGATGCTGCTGGTCGCGTGGCCGATGTAGCTCGGGGAGGCTGAGCAGGAGTGCCGCGGCCGAAGGGCCGCGGCGCACGGCCAGGCTCTCTGGATCGTCCTGGCGCGCGAGCGTCGCGCGCCCTTCCGGTTCTTGCTCGGGCTCAGGGCCCGAGGCGGAGGCGCACGCCGTTCGCCAGGCCGACGCGCAGCACCGCGCCCGGCGACCCGTCCACCAGGCGGCCCTGCAGGTACAGGAAACGCCCGAGGAAGGCGGCGTTGGCCGGGAGCTTCAGCGTGACGCCGACCGGCTGGCCCGGGCCGAGCCAGGGCGGGCCGGAGTACGAACGCGCCAGCGGCGCGGTCGGGTCGAGCAGGAGCTCGCCGCTCGCGCCGCCGCCGGCCATGCCGAGGCCCGCGCGCAGGACGCCGCAGGGCGTGAGCGGGTGCGGCGACCAGGAGGTCAGCACGGTGGGGAGCGAGCCGGGCGCCTGTGTCCCGTAGGGGTTGTCCAGGGCCACGACCATCGTCGCCCCGAGGCGCGGCGCGCCGGAGAGCACCTGGAAGCTCTCCAGCGGGTTGACTCCGCAACCGAGCGGCACGATCGCCTCGGGGTCGAGCACGCTCACCGTCGCGCTCTTCGAGGCGCTGCCGGAAGGGCCGCTGACGGTCAGCGCGACCGTGTACGTGCCGGGGAGCTCGTACAGGTGGCTCGTGACAGGCTCGCTCGCGAGCGCACCGTCGCCGAGGTCCCAGCGCCAGCCCGTGACGTCGCCCGTCGAGCGGTCCATCAGGTCGACCCGCAGCGGCGCCGGGCCCGCGGCCGGTGTCACGAGGAAGTCGGCCGTCGGCGGGTTGCGCCGGCCGTCGTTCAGGTGCACGAGGTAGACGGCGCCCTTGTTGCTGCCGCCGTCGTCGTCGAAGCGGCTGCCGATGGCGAGGTCCGGCACGCCGTCGCCGTTCACGTCGCCCAGCGCCCCGAGGCCCTCGCCGATGCGGTCGTACTTGCGCAGCGGCGCGTCGAGCCCGCCGCGCGTGGCGCTGAGCTTCTGGTAGTCGCGCAGCGAGCCGTCGGCGCGCAGGAAGAGCACGTAGACGGCGCCCCAGTCGCCGAAGAGCTCGGTGTCGCGCACCCCGTTGTCGTCGTCGCGAATCGCCGCGCAGGCCACGTCCGGGATCCCGTCGCCGTCCACGTCGCCCAGGCCGGCCACGGCGCCGCCGAACTCGTCGTTGGCCTCCAGCTCGCCCGGGGCGAGCCCGCCCACGCTGCCGTTGACGAGGTGGTCGCCGGCCGAGCTCCCGTCCGGGTTCAGGCGGATCACGTAGAGCGCGCCCGAGCCGTGCACGACGCTGTCGTCGAGCAGCGCTCCGACGGCGAGGTCGGTGACCCCGTTCCCGTCCAGGTCGCCGAGCGCGTCCACGTCCATGCCGAACCAGGTGCCGCCGCGGCTGCGCACGAAGGGACTCTGCAGGCGTCCGGAGGTCGCGCTGAGCTTGGCGTGGGCCTTCACCGAGCCGTCCCGGCGCATGTAGAGGATCCACACCGCGCCGTTGTTGCTGCTGCCGTCGTCGTCTCCGATCGCGCCGACGGCCAGCTCGGGCACGCCGTCGCCGTCCATGTCCTCCAGGCGCGTCACGCCGCGCCCGAACTCGTCGCCGTTGTCCAGGCCGAAGGGGAGGGTGCCCTGGGCCAGCTTGACCGAGCTCTTCACGCTCCCGTCGCGGTCCAGGAACAGGAGGTACACGGCCCCGCGGTTGGTGCCACCGTCGTCGTCGCGGTTGGCGCCGACGGCCAGGTCCGGCACGCCGTCGAGGTCCCAGTCGCCGATCCCTGCCACCTTGCGCCCGAAGCCGTCCTCGGCGTCGAGGTCGGCGCCGAAGCCCGCCAGGCCCTCGGCGATCTTCACGTGGGCGCGGATCGTGCGGTCCACGTCCAGGAACAGGATCCACACCGCGCCGGCGTTGTAGGCGCCCTTGTCCTCGCCGATCGCGCCGACCGCCAGGTCGCCGATCCCGTCGCCGTCCACGTCGCCGATCCCGTCGACCGAGCGCCCGAACATGTCCTCGGCTCGCAGGCCCGGCGTGCGGCCGCCCCTGGTGTTCGAGAGCTTGCTCCAGCCGATCGCGGAGCCGGTCTCGTGGTCGGCCGGATGAGCCAGGAACATCCCCGGCCGCGCGCAGGTCGCCGTCCCGCCCGCGCGCGTCACCGCCAGCGTGACCGTGTAGCGGCCGGGCGTCGCGTAGGTCTTGCGCGGGCTGCGCTCGGTCGAGCTCGTGCCGTCGCCGAAGTCCCACAGGTACGCCGTGGCGTCGAGCGGCGCGCAGTTCACGAGCTCGGGCGCGAAGGGCACCGGGCCCTCGTGGTCGCGGCTGGTGAAGCCGGCGAGCGGCGGCAGGTCCTGGGTCCCGAGCAGGAGCCGCGGCGCGTCCTCGCCGTCCTCGCGCGAGTGGAAGGCCAGCTGGCTCGTGCCGCCGGAGCGCAGCTCGACCAGCACCAGCGCGTAGCTCCCATCCCGCTGGATCCAGCTCGGATCGAGCGGCACGCGCACGCGCGACCCCTCGCCCGGCTTCGGGCCCGTGTAGACCCCCAGCCGCCGCCCGGAGATGGGTGGGGCCGTCTTCCAGGTCAGGCTCGTCTCGCTCCAGCTCGCATCCGCCGCGCGCACCTCGAAGTGCGTGTCGGCCGACGAGCCGTCGCCCTCGGTGAGCTCGAGCGTCAGCGCCGGCGGCGGCGCCGCCAGCCCGGCCACGTCGAAGCGCAGGTACGAGCGCTTCCAGCGCGAGCCGGCCGAGTAGTCGTCGCGCTGCACCAGGAGCTCGCCCGTGGCCAGGTTCGTGTCCTGCTGGTCCTCGCGCACGGCCGCATCGGCGGAGGGGAGGACGACGAGCTCCTGGGCGGCCGGGACGGAGGCCGGACCCAGGGCGAGGAGCCAGGGGAGCGCGCGCATGGCGGGGAACCGTGGGGAAGGAGCCCGGCCCGAGCGCGAGGCGGCTCCCACCAAGCCTACGGCACCGGCGCGGCCGGGGTCGGATGGGCGGGCGGGAACTTCGCGCTCCCGCCGCCGGCGTCTCACCGCGCCGGGTAGATCGTCTTCCAGTCGCCCTTCATGCTCACCACGGTCCAGCCGCGCCGCGGGGCCTCGTCCAGGCCGCGGGCCAGCTGGCCGACGTGGGACTCGCGGTCGTAGGCCCACTCGCGCTCGCCGTCGTCGTGGTGCACGAGCAGGCCGAAGCGCGGGCCGGTGCCGGCGGTCGTCCACTCGAGCATCTGGAAGTCGCCGTCGGAGTTGCCGAAGGCCATCACGGGACGGCGCCCGATGTGCTTGTGGATGCCGACGGGCTTGCCCTCCTTGTCGTCCACGAACTCCAGCTCCGGCTGGCGCACGAGGCGCGGCGCGCTGCCGCCCTCGTACTTCGTGACGATGCTGCTGCCCACCACCTGCTCCGGCGGGACGCCGTAGACCCGCTCCGCGAAGACGCGCAGGAACTCGATCCCGCCGCCCGAGACGATGAAGGTCTTGAAGCCGTTCGCGCGCAGGTAGGCGAGCAGCTCGAGCATGGGCTGGTAGACCATCGCGGGGTAGGGCTTGCCCGTGGTCGGGTGCTTCGCGCTGGTCAGCCACTCGCGCACGATGCGCGCGAACTCCTCCGTGGAGAGCCCGGCGTGCGTGGCCATGACGAGCTCGAGCAGGGCCTTCTCGCCGCCCGCGAGGGCGGCCTGCGTGTCGCCGCGCAGCACGGCGGCGAAGGGCTCGCGCTCCTTCCACTCGGGGTGCTCGGGCGCCATCGCCCGCACGCGGTCGAAGGCGAACAGGGCCTGGAAGTAGAGCGGCTGCTCGGACCACAGCGTGCCGTCGTTGTCGAAGACGGCGATGCGCTCGGGCGCCGGCACGAAGTCGGGCGAATCGGGCCGGGTGACCTTCTCGACGAAGGCGACGACGGCCTTCTTCGCGGCGCCGTCGTTCCAGGACGGCAGCGGATCGCCGGCCTGGGCGAGGAGCGTCGGAGCGACGAGGGCGAGGACGCCGAGGTGCGACATGGCGGACTCCGTGGTTCGTGGGGAGGCCGGGGCGCTCCGACGAGCGCCCCGGCTGCTTTCGTGGGCTCAGTGGCCGCCGGCCGTCATGCCCTTGATGCGCTGCTCGAGCGACGACAGGCTCCAGTCGCCCGGCGCCTGGCTGGGCGGGTAGTCCTTCAGCGTCATCAGGAACTTGCTGGCCACGACCTGCATCGGCCCGAGGATGTAGGCGCGGTCGAGCACCCAGTCGTGATAGGTGTTGGAGTTGTGCTGCGCCAGCTCGAACGGGTCGCGCCGCAGGTTGAAGACCAGCGGCAGGCGCAGGTTCACGAAGGGCTCGCGCCAGACCTGCAGCTGGTGGGCGCGGTTCTCCAGGTAGACGGCCTTCCAGTCGCCGACGCGGATGGCGGCCACGGAGCCGCCGTCGTCCACGTAGATGAACTCCTGACGGGGTGACTCCTTGGTCTTGCCGCCGAGGTAGTCCAGCAGGTCGTAGCCGTCGATGTGGTTCTTGTAGCTGCGTCCGTTCAGGGTCACGCCCTGGAGCAGCTTCGCCTTGATGTCGGGCGCCCCGGCGGCCGCGGCGAAGGTGGGCAGCCAGTCCTCGTGCGAGACGATGCCGTTGAGCGTCTCGCCGGCCGGGAACTTGCCGGGCCAGCGCACGAAGCAGGGGACACGATAGGCGCCTTCCCAGTTCGAGTTCTTCTCGCCGCGGAAGGGTGTCGTGCCGGCGTCGGGCCAGGTGTTGAAGTGCGGACCGTTGTCGGTCGAGTACTGGACGATGGTGTTCTCGGCGATGCCCAGCTCGTCGAGGAGCTTCAGGAGCTCGCCCACCATCCGGTCGTGCTCGACCATGCCGTCGTGGTACTCGTCGCCGCTCGGGCCGCTGAGCCCCTCGTGTTCGGCCTTCACGTGCGTGCGGAAGTGCATGCGCGTGGCGTTCCACCAGCAGAAGAAGGGCTGACCGGCCTTGTGCTGGCGAAGGATGAACTCCTTGGCCGCGGCCAGCGTCTCCTCGTCGATCGTCTCCATCCGCTTCTTCGTCAGCGGGCCCGTGTCCTCGATCGTCTGGCCACCCTTGCCGTCGGCCTTGCACTTGAGCACGCCGCGCGGGCCGAAGGTCTCGCGGAAGGTCTTGCCGTTGGCGAGCTTCATGTCGCCCGGGTAGTCGCGGTTCTCCGGCTCCTCCTCGGCGTTGAGGTGGTAGAGGTTGCCGAGGAACTCGTCGAAGCCGTGCATCGTCGGCAGGTGCTCGTCGCGGTCCCCCTGGTGGTTCTTGCCGAACTGGCCGGTGGTGTAGCCCTGGCTCTTCAGGACGGTCGCCATGGTGACGTCCGCCTTCTGCCAGCCCTCCTTGGCGGCCGGCATGCCGACCTTGGTCATGCCCGTGCGCACGGGCACGCTGCCATTGATGAAGGCCGCGCGCCCGGCCGTGCAGCTCTGCTGGCCGTAGTAGTCGGTGAAGGAGACGCCCTCCTTCGCGATGCGATCGATGCTGGGCGTCCGGTAGCCCATCATCCCGCGGTTGTTGTGGCTGATGTTCCAGGTGCCGATGTCGTCGCCCCAGATCACCAGGATGTTGGGCTTGGCGGCCTGAGCGGCCGCGGGGTCGGCCACCGGAGCCTCGCCGTGGACGGAGGCCAGCGTGCAGGCGCCGCTCAGGGCGGCGAGAAGTGCGAGCATCATGATCTTCATTCGCTCCATGGGGGGGGTCATGCGGGTGCCCGGGGTCCGGCCGTTCCAGTCGCTCCGCGCTGCTGGATCCCTGCCTTCCGTCGCACCCGGCGCGCAGTCTGGCGTCACGCTCCCGGACCGGCGAGCGGCGAGCCGATTTTTCTCCCGCCGCGAATCGATGCTCTCGATCCGTGCCTCGGCGCATACGCAGTCTGCTGGAGGGCTCGCGCTCAGTTCGTGCCCGGCGAGCCGAGCACGCGCGCGCCGTGCGGGCGGTGGACGACTCGTGCGCCGGACGGATCGAGGAAGCTCTCCTCCTCCGTCGGCGCGCCGCCCGGGCGCAGGAAGGCGGCCAGGTCGCGGGCCACGGCCCCGG
This sequence comes from Planctomycetota bacterium, assembly GCA_036376275.1. GTDB lineage: Bacteria > Planctomycetota > UBA1135 > UBA1135 > JABFRZ01. The sequence continues at coordinate 9,715 of DASVAP010000151.1, forward strand.
GCACGGCCCAGTGGAAGTTGTGGCCGAGGTCCGTCGGCGCGCCGTTGTCGGCGGGCAGGGCGCGCCCGTAGCGCTTCCACGCCCAGGGCGTGCCGTGGCGCGCGTGGGCGCCCGCCAGGGCCTCGCACAGCTCGCGCTGCACGGGCTCCACGGGGAAGAGGCCGTCCTGCACCGCGGCCAGGACCAGCGTCGGCGCCCGCAGCGCGGCCAGGCGCGCGCGGTTATCGCTGCTCTGCAGCGCGCGCGGCACGCCGATCCAGGTGCCGAGCGGGACGCGCACGGTCTCGGTCAGGATCGCGGCCAGCAGCGCCGGATCGGTGCCCGGCTCGGCGACCCAGTTCTCCGCCAGAAAGGCCTCGGCCCCGGGCAGGGCGCGTGGCTCGAGGGCCCAGGCGTCGCGCGGGAAGGCCAGGCCGCGCGCGAGGACGGCCTCCTTCCAGGGGCCCTCGACCAGGCCCTCCACGACGAGCGCCTGCAGGGGCGGACAGTCGCCGAAGCGCGCGCTGCTCCCGATCAGTACAAGGCGCTCGACGCGCTCGGGGTGGACCAGCGCGAGCTCCTGACCCACCAGGCTCCCGAGCGAGTGCCCGACGACGTGCGCGCGCTTCACGTGCAGGTGGTCGAGCAGCGCCAGGGCGTCCGCGGCGAGGAGGGACGGCGCGAAGCACGACCCCGGGTCCGCGGGGCAGCCGGCCCCGGCCGGCAGCGAGGTGCCGCCGTGGCCGCGCAGGTCGGGTGCGATCAGGCGCAGCTCGGGCCGCAGGTCGGTCAGCGCCTGCATCGTGCCCAGGAACGAGCGGCTCGTGTCGGTCAGGCCGTGCAGGAACAGCACCGGCTCGCCCTGCGGCGCGCCCAGCTCGATCCAGCGCATCTCGATCCCGGTCGCGAGCGCGGTGCGGTGCTCGGTGGGCTCGCGGCCGGCATCGGACGCGCGCTGGGAGCGCAGCTCGGGCTGCGCGCAGGCCAGGAGAAGGGCGGTGAGGAGGGCGGTGAGGAACAGCGGAGGGTGGGTCGAGCGCATCGGAGAACCTGGGAAGGGCGGGCAGAAGAGGGGGCGTGGCGAGAGATCCGCCCGGTCCGACGCCGGGTGGTGTCCGCGCGGAGCGGAGCCAGGGAACGATCGACCGCGGCGGTCGCGCGGACGGCGAGATCAGCAGGCGACCTTCGGTCAGGAGCGGGTCCAGGAGGTGCGCCGCGGAGCGCCGTTCGGGCTGACGCCCGTCCGGCGAACCGCGGCGGTCAGGCTGACGGCGGGATCCGTAGGCGATCTTCGATCGCCTATCCGGCCCCGGCCTCGACGAGCTTGGCCACGTGCTCCGGCCGCACGCGGCAGAAGCAGGAGCCGGGGATCTCCGTGTCGGCCCGCGCCCAGGCGCGCTCGAAGCGCTTGCGCGCCGCGGCGGCGTCCTTGGTGCGCCCCAGACCCTCCAGGCACTCCGCCAGACCGAACAGGGCCCAGCCGTTCTCCGGATAGTGCTCCAGGTTCGACTCGTAGACCGCGAGCGCGTCGGCGAAGCGGCCCTGGTCCACCAGGAGGGCCCCGAGCGCGTGCTGCGCCGGCTCCATCCAGCCCCAGGGCTCGTCGTAGTTCAGGCGCTGGTCGAGGGCCACGGCCTCGCGCAGCAGCGTGAAGGCGCGCTCGACGTCGCCGGCGCGGTAGGCGATCTCTCCGGCCAGGACCTTCTCGGCCACCTCGAGCACGCGCGCGACCTCGTTCTGGAAGAGCAGTCGCGTCGGCGGCACGGCGGCTTTCGCGGTGAGGAAGCGCTGCTGCTCGGCCTGCGCCTCGGACACGCGCCCGAGCGAGGCCAGGGCGATGCCACGCGCGTAGTGCCACACGGCGCGCGACGCCAGGTGCTCGGCCGGCGGCTCCGGCTCGGCCAGGATCTCGTTCCAGCGCCCGAAGCGCACGAGCACGTGGTAGGGCGTCGCCAGGAACACCTCGGTCAGGTCCGGCATGTCGCGCACGAGCTCGGGCGGGATCTCGCGCTGGATCGTGCGCGCGGCGTCCAGGGCCAGCTCGTAGCGGCCCTCCCACATGCCGCCGTAGGCGACGAAGTGGTAGTTGTGCGTCCGGTAGAGCGTGTAGATGTTGTGGCGCCCGGCGTGCTCGACGTAGCGCTCGTCGGCCTCGACGGCGGCCAGGTTCACGCGCACGACGTCGTCGTAGTGCCCGGTCCAGGTGTAGATGTGGCTGGGCATGTGCACCAGGTGCCCGAGGCCGGGCGTCAGGCGCTCGAGCCGGCGCGCGGCCGGCAGCGCGTCGTTCACGCGCGGCGAGGCCTCCAGGGCGTGGATCGTGAGGTGGCACAGGGCCGGGTGGTCCGGCCAGCGCGCGCGACTCTCCTCGAGCACCGCCAGGATCTCGGCCGTCTCCGGCGCGGGCACGCCCTCGTGGCTCCACAGCTTCCACGGGCGCAGCTGCATCAGCGCCTCGGCCGTCAGCGCGGCCACGTCGGCGTCGTCCGGGTAGCGCGCGCGCAGCGTGCGCATCTCGGCCGCGTAGGCCTGCTCGAGCGGCATGCGGTCGGCCGGGGCGGGCCAGGCGTAGCGCGCGCGCAGGGCCTGGATCAGGTCGCGCTCGACCGGGCTCGTGCCGTCCAGGCGCGCCAGGGCCGCCTGCAGCGCCTCGAAGGCCGCCTGGCTGGCCTCGTCGGTCATCGCCGGGCTGTTGTAGTTCGTGCCCAGCGCGTAGGCCTGGCCCCAGTAGGCCATGGCCAGCCCCGGGTCGAGCTCGGCCGCGCGCTGGAAGCACTTGACGGCCTCCTCGTGGTTGAAGCCGAAGGTGAGGGCGAGGCCGCGGTCGAACCACTTCTGCGCCTCGGGCACGTCGGTCGAGACGCGGCGGCTGACGGCGCCGATGTCGTAGACGACCTCGGCCGCGCCGCGCGGGGCGGTCTGGCAGCTCGAGAGGGCGAGGAGGAGGACGAGGAAGGTCGAGCGCATGGGGGCTTGTTCTCCTGAGCGGGGGATCGGTGGGGGCGCCGGCTCCGTCCGGCCGCGATCCCCGTGGCGCAGGGGGCGCCCCCCATCGGACAGGGATCCTACCGATTCCTGCGTCTTCGCTGACCGTTCCGGGCGGAGGTCTGCGCCATGGGGAGCGGAGATCGCTCGTGCCTCTCGCGCTGCTCGCTCCCTCCTTCTTGCCGTGGACGGCATGTCCGGCCGGGCGCGTTGACCGCTGGCGCCCGGGGGCGGAAGATCGCCCCGGGATGGCCGCCGATGCGACTCCGGACGCTGGAGGGGCGGCCGCGGGCCAGGCCGAGGTCACGCGGCTCCTGCGGGCCGGGGCCGCGGGCCGGGACGCGCTCTTCGAGCACGTCCATGCCGAGCTGCGCGCGCTCGCGGGCGCGCGCATGCGCGGCGAGCGCGGCGGCCACACCCTGCAGGCGACCGCCCTGGTGCACGAGGCCTGGCTGCGCCTGGTCGACCATCGCAACGCCGACTGGCGCGACCGCGCGCACTTCTACGGGGCCGCGGGCGAGGCGATGCGCCGCATCCTGATCGACCACGCGCGCCGGGCGGCGGCCGAGAAGCGCGGTGGGGGGCTCGAGCGCGTCACGCTGGGGGCGCTGGAGTCGGAGCTGGAGGTCGAGGCCGACGAGGCCGTGGCCCTGGCGGAGGCCCTGGCGCGCCTCGAGCAGCACGACCCCCGCGCGGCCGAGGTCACGCGGCTGCGCTTCTTCGCAGGCCTCTCGGTGGAGGAGACGGCCCAGGCGCTCGGGCTCACGCCGCGCACGGTGCACCGCGAGTGGACCTACGCGCGCGCGCGCCTCTTCGAGTGGGTGCGCGCGGCCGAGGAGGGGCCGTGAGCGTCGAGGCCCGCGCCAAGGAGCTGTTCCTCGACGCCCTGGAGCAGGCGCCCGGGGAGCGCCCGGCCTTCGTGGCCGCCGGCAGCGTCGGCGACGTGGAGCTCCGCGAGCGCGTCGAGGCCCTGCTCTCGGCCCACGAGCGGGCCGAGCGTCGCCTCGCGCGCCCGGCGGCGCCGCCGCTCGTGCCCGGGCTCGCCTTCGGGCCCTACCGGCTGGTGGCGCCCCTGGGCGAGGGCGGCTTCGGCGCCGTCTGGCGCGCGCGGCAAGAGGAGCCCGTGCGGCGCGAGGTGGCGCTCAAGGTCCTGCGCGTCGCGAGCGAGCGCGGCGAGAACCTGGCGCGCTTCGAGATCGAGCGCCAGACGCTGGCCTCGCTCACGCACCCCGGCATCGCGCGCGTCTACGACGGCGGCAGCGCCCACGGGCGGCCCTGGTTCGCGCTGGAGCTGATCGAGGGCCTGGAGATCACGGCCCACGTCGAGCGCGCGCGCGCGCCGCTGCGGACGCGCCTGGCGCTCTTCGCCGACGTCTGCCGCGCGCTCCAGCACGCGCACCAGCGCGGCGTGATCCACCGCGATGTCAAGCCCTCGAACGTGCTCGTGGCCGTGGTCGACGGCACGCCGGTGGTCAAGGTGATCGACTTCGGCATCGCGCTGGTGCAGGGCGACGCCGACTGGACGCGGCGCACGCTGACGGGCCAGCTGCTGGGCACGCCCGGCGCGATGAGCCCGGAGCAGCTCGCCGGCGCGCGCGACGTGGACACGCGCGCCGACGTGTACGCGCTGGGCGTCCTGCTCTACGAGCTCCTCGTGGGCGCGCCGCCCTTCGAGCACGCCTGGCTGCGCGCGCGCGGACCCTCGGAGGCCCTGCGCATCCTGCGCGAGGAGGACCCGCCGCGCCCGAGCGTGCGTGCCGCGCTGCGCGGCGACTCCGCGCGCGCGCGCGCGCTGCGCGGCGAGCTCGACTGGATCGTCCTGCGCTGCCTGGAGAAGGACCGCGAGCGGCGCTACGGCTCGGTGGCCGAGCTCCTGGGCGACCTCGAGCGCCAGGAGCGTGGCGAGCCGGTCCTGGCGGGCCCGCCCAGCCGCCTCTACCGCGCGCGCAAGTTCGCGCGCCGGCACGCGCTGCTCCTCTCCGCGCTCGCGGTCTCCGTCCTGGCGCTGGCGCTCGGGGCCGGCGCGGCCACGCTGGAGGCGCGCCGCGCGCGCCGCGCCGAGCGGGTCGCGGCCCAGTCCGCCGAGGCGGCGCGCCTCGAGAGCGGACGCTTCCAGGCCATCGCCGAGTTCTTCGAGCACGTGCTGCTCTCGATCGACCCGGCCATCGCGCGGGGACGCGACACGGCGCTGCTCGGCGAGGTGCTGGAGCGCGCCGCGCGCGGCCTGGCGGACCGGGTCGAGCGTCCGCCCGAGGTCGAGGCCACGCTGCGGCGCGCGATCGGCGGCGCCTACGCGGCCCTGGCGCAGTACGAGCCGGCCCTGGAGCAGCTCGAGCGCGCCCTGGCGCTGCGCCGCGCGGCCCTGGGCCCGGAGGACCCGGCCACGCTGGCGCTGGCCGCCGAGCACGCCGGCGTGCTCGGCCAGGCCGGGAAGCACCAGCAGGCCGAGGCGCTCCTCTCGGAGATGCTGCCGCACGCGCGGCGCGTGCTCGGCCCGGACGACCCGCGCACGCTCTCGATGCTCTCGAACCGGAGCACGCTGCTGCGCTCCCTCGGGCGCACGAGCGAGGCCATCGCGCTCATGACCGAGCTCGAGGAGCGCCGCGCGCGCACGCTGGGCCCCGAGCACGAGGACACCCTGCTCGTGACGAACAACCTGGCCCTGGCCCTGGTCGACGCGGGACGCCTCGCGGAGGGCGCCGAGCGCCTGCGCCGGCTGATGGAGCTGCAGGTGGCGCGCCTGGGCGAGGAGCACCCGCGCGCGCTGGCGGCGATGGGGAACTACGCCACGGTGCTCGACGATCTCGGGCGCCTCGACGAGTGCGAGGCGCTCCTCGCGCGCGTGCTCGAGCTCAAGCTGCGCATCCTGGAGCCGGCGCACCCGAGCGTGATCGTGAGCCAGAACAACCTGGCCAGCATCGTCGAGCGCGCCGGCCGGCTCGAGGAGGCGCTCGAGCTCTACGAGCAGGCCCTCGCGCACGTGCGCCCGGGCACGGACCAGGCCGCGCGCCTCTTCCTGAACCACAGCGACTGCCTGCGGCGCCTCGGCCGCTCCACCGAGGCGGTCGCCAGCGCGCGCGAGGCCCTGGCGTCGGCCCTCGACAGCGTCGGGCCGGAGGCGAGCCTGACGCGCGCCTGCGACGGGCGCCTGGCGGACGCGCTGCTCGCCGCGGGCGAGCCGCGCGAGGCCGAGGAGGCGGCGCGCCGCGCGCACGACGCGGCCCAGGCGGATCCGGACGCGCCGCCGGCGGAGCGCGCGGATGCGCGGCTGAGGCTGGGGCTCGCGCTGGCGGCGCTGGGGAAGGGCGGCGAGGCGCGGGCCGAGCTGGAGGCGGGCCTGGCGGATCCGGCGGCACCGAGCGAGCGCAGACAGCGGGCGGAGGAGGTGCTGGGGGAGATGGGCGGGGGAAGGTGAGTGGTCGGCTTGCGGCTCGCCCCCTGGGGCCCCGCCCTCGTCCGTGACCCGCTCGTCCGGCCCGCTGGCGCCCGTGCGGTCGAGCTCTCGAAGTGGAGCCTCGAGAGCACGACTGCACGGCGCCACGGGTCCGGCGCAAGCGCCACGGAGCCGCGGCGGGGCCCCGGCGGGCGTGCCCCCTTCGCCAGCAGAACAAGAAGCACAACCGCCACGCCAGAACCTCGCCCTCCCACTCCATCACGCCCCTCCCGTCCCCGTTGAGCCCTCCCTTCCTCACCGCTATCCTGCGCCCCCCGATGCCCGCGCCGCCGCCCGACGCACGCTCGCTCGCGGCCGAGGTCGTGCGCGTGACGCCCTGCGGTGACGACGGCGTGCTCCTGGCCGTGCGACCCGAGCGCGAGCTCCCGCCCGTGCGCGCCAGCCGCTTCTTCATGCTGAAGCGCCGCGACCGCCTGTCACCCCTGATCCCGCGGCCCTTCTCGCTCTACCGCCAGCGCGGGGCCGAGCTCGAGTTCCTGCTCAAGGTCATGGGCCGCGGCACGCGCGCGCTGGCCGCCTCGCGCCCGGGCGAGGCGCTCACCCTGATCGGCCCGCTGGGCAACGGCTGGCCGGCGCTCGAGGGCGGCGGGCCGCCCTGGGTGATGCTGGCCGGCGGCGTCGGCTCGGCACCCTTCTTCCTCGGCATCGAGCAGGCCCTGGCGGGAATGGACGGCAGGCCTCCGGCCGCGCGCGACGAGCTCGTCTACCTCTTCGGGGCCGCGCGGCGCGGGCTGCTCTACGACCTCGCGCGCTTCCAGGCCCTGGGCGTGCGCGTCCACGCCGCGACCGACGACGGCTCCGAGGGCTTCCGCGGCAACGTGCTTGGGCTCCTCGAGCACCTGTGGGCGAGCGGCGAGCTCCCGCGCGAGGTGCGCCTGCTCGCCTGCGGCCCGCACCCGATGCTGGTCGCGGTCGAGCGCCTGGCGCGCGCGAAGAAGCTCCCCTGCTGGCTCTCGCTCGAGACGCTGATGGGCTGCGGCGTGGGCATCTGCAACGGCTGCCCCGTCACCACGCGCCCCGACGGGCCGCTGGGGAGCTGGCCCAACGCCAAGTGCTGCGTCGAGGGCCCGGTGTTCTCCGTCGACGCGGTCACCCTCGAGCACCCCGGCGAGCAGCACGGCTCGCCGCGCCACGCGCCGGCGGCCTGCGTGCCGGAACCGGCCCACGAGCCGGACAAGGGACGCGCGGGGAACTGAAGTCCGCTCCCGAGGGCGGCGCCCTCGCGGTGGATGCCGGCTATCCTCCACCGCGAAGCCATGTGGAGAGTCGTTCGAGTCGGATCCGGAGCCACGCTGCTCGGGCTCCTTTTCTGGATCGGCTGGCTCGTGGTGCGCTCCACATCGAGCGAGCCGAGCGCGCCCCTACCGGCGACGGCGCCCGCGCGGGATCCGCAGGTGCTCGCCTTCTTCGAGGTCGATGCGGAGCGCCTGGACGTGCTTCCCCTGGCCGTGGTGTTCGAATCCGGCCGCTTCGTGCGCTGGGCCGGTGACTCGGCAACGGTCCGCCGTTATCAGGAAGGCGCGCTGGAGCTTGACGAGCTCGCACGAATCCTGGACGGGATCGACGCGTGCATTCCCCCCACACGGCGGACCTCCTCGGTGGCGAACCGTTCCAAGCACGAGGCGGCAGTCATCGGCGGTCCGGGAGCGAGCTTCGTGGTGGCGAGCTCGGCGTCGCGGCCGGACGAGCGCTGGAGCTGCCTGGCTCCGGCCCTCGAGACTATCCTGTCCCTGCCAGCCGTGCCCTCGGAGGCTCCTGAGGTGCAGGTGGCTCCGATCCTTCCCGAACCTCACGACTGAGTCTGCCCGCGCGGGTGCGGCTCAATCGCCGCCCGGCGTCGCCGCGCAGCGCGCGCGCAGCTTGCGCATGCGCTCGGCGGTGGCCGTGCGGATCTCCTCGGGCATCGAGGGCGGCGGCGTGACCAGCAGCGCGCGCTCGGCGGCGCGGCAGGCGGGCTCGAGCGCGCCGTTCGCCTCCAGGGTCGTCGCGAGGTCGACCCACGCCTGGTAGTCGGCGGGCTCGCGCTCGGTCAGGGTGCGCAGGGCCTCGGCGGCCTCGGCGGGGCGCTCGAGGCGGCGCAGGAGCTCGGCGCGCAGGCGCAGGGCGGGCAGGGAGTCGGGGGCGAGGGCCCGGGCGCGGTCGAGCCAGGCCAGGGCCTCGCTGCGCGCGCCGCGGCGGGCGTCGCTCTCGGCCAGCTCGAGGTAGGGCTCGGGCCCGTCGAGCTCGAGCTGGGCGAGCGTGGCGGCCAGCGCCGCGCGATGGGCCTCCGGCGCCAGTGCGTAGGCGCGCACGAGGTAGGGCTGGGCCTCCGCCAGCGCGCCCTGCCCCAGCAGGAAGGCGCCCAGGTCGTAGTGCGCCTCGAAGCCCTGCGGATCGAGCTCGACCGCCTGGCGGAAGGCGAGCACGGCAGCGCGTGCGTCCTCGCGCTGCAGCAGCGCGCGCGCCTTCTGGTACCAGGCCAGGGCGTTGCGCGGCTCGAGCGCGAGCGCGCGCTCGAGCCAGGTCAGGGCTGCGCCCGAGTCGCCGCGCCGCAGCGCGCCGGAGGCCAGCACGATCATCGGCTCGCTGCGACGCGGCAGCTCCTCGGTCAGCTCGCGCGCGAGGGCCTCGGCCTCGGCAGCCTTCCCGAGCGTCTGCCAGGCCTGGGCCAGCAGCAGGCGGTCCTCCGGGTGTCCCGGGCGCAGGCGCACGCAGGCCTCGAACTCGCGCGCGGCCTCCTCCCAGCGGCCCTGCTCGGCCAGCATGCGTCCGTAGTTCTGGCGCGTCTCGGCCGAGGAGGGCTGCAGCTCGAGCGCGCGCTGGAAGGAGGCCTCGGCCTCGGCCGGGCGCCCGCCCCGCGCCTGGGCCACGCCCAGGGCCGTGAGGACCTTCTCGCGGTCGAGGAACTGCTCGCGCACGGCGAGGCCGCGCTCGCGCGCCGCGCGCTCGCCGGCCTCGATCTCGTCCAGGCGCCGCACCAGCTCCTCGAGCATCAGCGTGGCCGCCGAGGAGTCCCCGGCCGCGATCGCGCACCAGGCGAGGCCCAGGTTGACCTGCAGGAAGTCGCGCGAGGTCACCATCAGGTCGGTGGTGGGCGCCTTCGACTCCTCCAGCAGCCCGGCGGCGTGCTCGAAGGTGGCCTCGGCCTCGGCGAGGTAACGCCCGTCGCGCGTCTCGTTCAGGCGCTCGAGCAGGACGCGCCCGAGGCCCCACTGCACGTAGACCGAGCGCGGCGAGCGCGCCGCGGCGTCGCGGAAGAGCGTCTCCTCGTCGTGCCACACGCCGATGCGCGTCCAGGTGCGCACCGAGTAGAGGCCGGCCACGACGAGCAGCGCCGCCGTCGCTCCGCGCGCCGGGAGGACCCGGCGCAGCAGCAGCGCCACGGCCAGCGCGAAGCCGAACACCGGCAGGTACAGGAAGCGCTCCGAGAGCGGGAAGGCGCCCAGCGACTGGACCTTGATCAGCGCCGGCAGCAGCCCCGCCGGCACGAACACGAGGCCCGCCAGGAGCAGCCGCCGCCGGCCGAGGAGCGCGGCGACGAGCAGTGCCGCGAAGACGGCCGTGTAGACCGCGGCGCGCACGAGGGCCGGGTCGAAGGGCTCGATGTGGGGGCGGAAGGGGCGGAACAGGTTCAGCTCGAGCGGCACGAGCAGGATCTCGAGCGCGCCGCCGAAGAGCTCGACGCGCAGCAGCGCGAGCCGCAGCGCGCCCACCAGGAAGTCGGTCGTGATGCGGTCGAAGCCGGCCCAGGGGCTGGTGAAGACCAGCATGCGCGCCACGAGGTAGAGCGCGAAGAGCGCGGCGAAGGGCCCGAAGGCGCGCGCGGGCGCCGCGGGCAGCGCGAAGGCCGACACGGCCCTGCGCAGCGGGGCCGGCCAGGCGGTGGGGGCCTCGAGCGGGCGCAGCACCTCGTCCGGCGCGGGCGGACGCAGGAGGTCGAGCAGCACCAGCAGGGGCACGAGCGCCGCCGCCAGCTCCTTCGCCAGGAGTGCCAGGCCGAAGGCGACCAGCGCCGTCCACGGCAGGCCGCGCGAGCCGCGCGCGCGCCAGGCCAGGAAGCGCTCGAGCGAGACCAGCGCCAGGCACCCGAAGAGCGGGTCGTTCAGGGCCGAGATCCAGGCCACGCTCTCGACGTGCGCCGGGTGCAGCGCGAAGAGCAGCGCGGTCGCCGCCGCGATCCAGGCCGGGGCGCCGAGGCGCTTCGCGAGCCCGAAGGCCGCCGCCACCGCCCCCAGGTGGATCGCCAGGCACACCGCGTGGTAGGGCCCCGGCGCGCTGCGCGCGAAGGGCCACACCAGGGCCTGCACGATGGCCGTCAGCGGGCGCCAGTAGCCGATGTACTCGGCCTCGCGCAGGTCGAGGAAGTCCCAGTAGCCGCTGGTGAAGAGGCGCGGCAGGTTCGCCAGGTCCGCGATCAGCGGGTTGCGCGCGATCAGCAGGCGGTCGTCGTAGACGAGCTCGCCCGACAGCGCGCGCCAGTAGACCGCCACGGTCGCGGCCAGGAGGGCGAGCAGCAGGGTCCCGTCGCGCGGTCGGGGCGTCACGCGCGGGACAGTAGCCTCCCGACCGGCGCGCGGTCACGCGGCTGCGTCCCCTGGAAGCGAAGAGACCGCCGGGCCGTGGGCCCGGCGGTCTCGTGGAGCGGCGGGGTCGGGTCCAGCCCGACCTTCGCGCGCTACTGGACCAGGAGGAACGTCTGCAGGTTGCCGGTCTCGTAGGGCGAGGGCGGCGCCAGGTCGATCATCTGGTTGTAGAACGTCCTGCCGCCCGGGCCCGGGTCGATCAGGTTCCCCGAGGGGAAGGTGACCGAGAGCCAGCCCGCGGCCGGGATCAGGTAGTTCCCGGCGTTGAAGATCTGCTGGAAGTTGTTCCCGAGGGACAGGTTGATGACCCCCGGTGCCACGCTCGGAACACCCGAGAGCGAGGCGACCAGGCGGTACGTCTTGCCCGGGGTGCCCGCGAAGTGGAACGTCAGGCCGTCGTCCCGGTCGACCACGTTGCCCGGATCGCCGGTGCCGGCCTGCAGGACGATGCCCGTCACGGCCACCACGCTCACCGGGAAGGTGCTGGTGTTCGAGCCGTCGGTGACGCCGATGCTGTGCGCGCCCAGGCTGTTGACCTGGGGCATGTCGAGCGTGATCGAGGTCGGGCCGACGATCGTGAAGCGCGCCGGGTCGACCGGCGAGCCGTCCACCAGGACCTGGGTCGCGAGATCCAGGCCCGTGCCCGTGATCGAGATCGTCTCGGCCGTGCCCGGGATCAGGGCCGGGATGCTGGAGGGCGAGACGTTCGTGATCGCCGGGCCCGTGGCCGGCGGCATGCCGAAGGTGTTGACCAGGTCGGTCGGGAACGCGTTCGAGAGCGTGTTCCCACCCGAGCCGGGGCCGTTGACGATCACGTCACCGGGGCCGGCGTTCGCGGGCACGGCCACGCTGATGAGCGTGCCGCCGTTGGCGGAGTTCACGCCCAGCACGCGCACGATCGGGTCGGAGCCCGTCGCCGTGGACGTGTCGCTCGTGAACCAGACCTCGTTGTTGCTGGCCGGGAAGTTCGAGCCGTGGATCGTCAGCAGCGTGCCGCCCGGGTTTCCGACGGTGGCGGTGATGACCGGCTTCGTGCCCGAGGCCACGCCATAGATGCACTGGATGCCGGCGGTGTCGTCGGCATGGATCGAGCGGATCGAGGTCGAGCCAGCGCCGACCGAGGGCGCCATGGTGGCCAGGCCCGTGCCCGAGTGCCCGAGGCCGAGCGCGTGCCCGTACTCGTGCGCCATCACGCCCTGGATGTCGAAGCGCGTGCCGATCGTGCCCGGGCCGTCGTCCCAGTTCCACTCGTCGCAGAAGCGGATGCGCCAGCCGTCCGAGATCGGGGTCTCGCAGAAGGCCAGCGTCCCGCCGCCGCCGCAGTCCGCGAGCGAGGAGGCGATGTTGTTGTTGGAGGAGCCGACCGACGTGGCGTTGCCCGACCAGAAGGCGTCGAAGTTCGCGCCGCCGTTGCCGAGCAGGTTGCCGCCCTGGGGATCGCCGCTGCCGTCGCCGTGGAGCGTGCTGCCCCACTCGACGATGCCCTTCCAGACCGCCTGCTCGGCGCCCGTCCAGCCCGGGAACATCGCCGGAATGTTGGCGTTGTCGTTGGCCGTCGCGTCGAGGAAGTTGTCGAACACGCGCACGTCGCGCTGGCCCTCGCCGAGGCTGCCGCCGATCTTCGAGAAGGCGGCCGAGGGACGCACGGGAACGAGCAGGAGGGCCGCGCCGCCGAGGGCCAGGGCCGGAGGGAGGAGGAGCTTGGTGTTCATCGCGAAGGACCTCACTTGGGCTTGGCGGCCGCCAGGGTGCGTACGGCGGTCTCGAGCTGCTCGACGTGCCGGTTGGCGGCGATGGCGTAGCCGGTGCCGCGTCCGAGCACGGCCGGGCCGCGCGGGGTCTCGATCGTGCGGTAGAGGCCGCCGTGGGCCGCGACGAGCTGGTTGCCGGCCTTG